>DASUUK010000003.1 GCA_036374135.1 Euzebyales bacterium | reverse complement strand
GGCACCGCCAGCAGCGCCCACCACGACAGGCGGTCACCGCGGCCGGCGGCAAGGATGATCGCCATGGCGGCGAGCGTGATGGCGGCGCCCGGGATGTCCGGCATCATCTGCCACGAGCTGACGTGCCAGCCAGGGAAGATGACCACCAGCCACACGGCGATCGCCGCGGTGGTCGCGTCGGTCAGCAGCCGGGCGATGTACCAGGTCAGTCCCGTCGCCACCATCGCGAACAGCAGGCAGGTGATGCGCAGGGCGAGGTCGCTGGAACCGAACAGCGCGGCCGTCGGCGTCAGCAGCAGCGGTAGGCCGGGGGCACGGACGTCAAGCCAGTAGTCGCCCCGCGTGCTGACGGCCTCACCTAGCCCGAGGTTGAAGCGGGTGCGCAGCCCGTACACCGATTCGTCCCACAGCAGCGGCACGCCCTTTGACAGCGCGAGCGCACCGATCAGCGCGACCGTCAGCACCGCCCCGACAACGACCGCGATCTCCCACGGCGCGACCGGCCATCGCCGGGCGGACGGCGTGGCCGACGGCGGAGCCGCCCTGGCGTCCAGACTCGCGGACACTACAGATCCTCCACGTGCCGCACGAGGTTGTGGCGCGTGCACCCGGGCATGCTACAGCGTCGCGGCGTCTGTGGTCACGCTGCAGCCTGCCCACCACGCCCGGTTCCAGCGCCCGATCGCTGCCGCCGACCGCGACGCCGCTGGACTCGCTGTCCTGCGCCGGCGGGGTCACCACGTGGTCAGCTGCGTCCGGGCGGCACCCAGCGACCAGTCGGCGGGAGGCGCCGCAGGGTGTTGTCTCGCTGTCCCAGCGCGGCGTCGAACTCCGCGACGGTGCCCATCCGCAGGGCTGCCGTCGCAGGTGTGACGTCGGTGACCTCGGCGGCGGTTCGCCGCAGCCATGCCGCGTGCGCCCCGGCGTCGGTCTCGCGGCCACGGAGCGGGAACGACGTATCACCTCGACGCAGCACCATCCACAGGGGATCGTCGGCGCGGGCGGTCTCGGCGAGCTCAGCAACCCCATGGCGGATGCTGACAGGGCGCTTGAGCGTGCATCCCGAGTACCACCCAGCGGTCGGGCTGCGGTTCAGCATGACGCAGGGACGCTCGGTGGTCTCCGCGATGTGGACGTAGGCGGCCCGCCTGTTGCCGGCCACGCGCGACAACTCGTCGACGCTGTGGAGCGTGACCCGGGCAGTATGGATGAGCCCCGCGAGGCCGACGACCGCGCCGATGACGCCCAGCGTGACCCACGCCGCCGGACGCGTGTTCCAGCTGGGGAGGTCTGCGATGCCGATCGCGGCGAGGATCGCGAGGAACGGCAGCGCCGGCGCGAGGTAGCGCAGGTGGTACTCGGCGATGCCCACCAGCAGCAGCGCAAGCACGCTCAGCGTGACCAGCGCGCTGGCAACGACAGGACCGCGCAACGCCGGGTGGCGCCAGGCCGCGACGACCGCCAGCACGATGCCGATGACGACCAGGGTGCCGAACACCGGTCCGGTGACCGTCGCCAAGCTCGCGAAGAAGTCGGCCGCGCTCTCGGTGGCTGGAATCGCCTTCGCGTCCTGCCGGTCCGTGAAGATCAGGACCGGGGGCCGCGGCGACCGGGTGACAGCGGGGATGAACCACACGACGGCTGCGCCGACCGCGGTCCCGACCAAGGTCGCGACCGCGCGCCATGGTCGTGCACGGACCGCCGGCCAACGCAGCGCGAGCGCGGCAACGACGGCCGGACCGATCAGCAGCGGCGCGCCATAGCGGATGAGGGTGGCGGCGAACGCCAGCGGTGCTGCGGCGAGGGCCCACCAGCCGAGCCGGTCGCCGCGAGCTGCGAGCAGGATCACCGCCATCGCTGCCAACGTCAGCGTTGCACCGGGGATGTCGGGCATCACCTGCCACGAGCTGTCGAGCCAGCCCGGGGCGAGCACCAGAAGCCAGGCCGCCAGCGCGGCGGCGCCGGCACCGGCGAGCAGCCGCGTGATCAGCCACGTTACCGCGACGCCCGCAACGGCCAACACCAGGCAGGTGGTGCGGAAGGCGACATCGGTGGCGCCGACCAGCAGCGCCATCGGCGTCAGCATCAGCGGGAGGCCCGGCGCCCGCACGGAGATCCAGTACTGCCCCAGGTCGGTCGCGCCGAGCAGCTCGAGAGCTCGCAGGCTGTACACCGCCTCGTCCCACCGCAGCGGAGCGCCACGACGGATCGCGGCAACCCCGAGCGCCGCCACGACGACCATCGCCAGGCCGACCGCGACGAGCTCCCACCACGCCACCGGCGTGCGCCGTTCGGATGCCGGAACAGCGATGGTGGTCTTCGGTTCAACAGTCGCAGTCACACACGATCCCCCGACACCCGCCGTGCCAGATGGCGGGTACGATCGCCCGGCGAGCGAGCCTACCAGCCGGCACGGTGCTCGTGACGACCACGACGCGGTGGCGCACTGCACGCGCGGGTGCGGTCTGTCCAGTTGAGCTCGCGTGATGCGCCAACCGCCCGCCACCGGAGCCCGGGCCGCAGAAGGGTGCACCATTGACCGACGAGGCTGTCCCGATCGAGGTCGACCTGAACGGGCGTCGCACCGCCCTCGACGTCGCCCCGACCGAGGCCGCAGTCGAAGCCATACGCGAGCGCGCCGGGTTGACCGGCACCAAGTACGTGTGCGGTGCAGGTGTCTGCGGCACCTGCACGGTGCTGGTCGACGGCACGCCGACGGCGACGTGCCTGCTGCCTGCGACGGCGCTGGACGGCACGTCGGTCACGACCGTCGAGGGGCTGGCCGCACCGGACCTGCACCCGGTCCAACGCGCGTTCATGGCGCACGACGCCCTGCAGTGTGGCTACTGCACGCCAGGGTTCGTCGTCGACGCCGCGGCGTTCGTGGACGACTGGCGGACAACGCACGGGGACACCGAGCCCGACCGCACCGCGATCGCCGACGCACTCGCGGGACATCTGTGCCGCTGTGGTGCCTACGCGGGGATCTACCGGGCGGTCGCCGCGGCCTGTCGGGGCGAGTTCGACGCGGCGGACACCGCGACGTCCCCGCGGGTGGAGGCGGCCGCCAAGGTGACCGGCGCGGCGCGCTACACGACCGACATCACGCTGCCCGGGATGTTGCACGGCGCGATCGTCCGCGCGCGCACGGCCGCAGGCAGGGTGGACCGGTTGGACCTCACACCGGCACGAGGGGTCGGCGGGGCGCAAGCCGTCGTCGACCTGCGCCCGTCCGACCCGACGATCCGCTGGGTGGGTCAACCGCTGGCGGCGGTCGCCGCCACCGACATGACGACCGCACGTCGCGCCGCGCGGGCGGTCGCCATCGAGATCTCACCCGCGGAGGCCGTGCTGTCGGTCAGGGACGCCATGACGGACGGCGCGCCGTCGGTGTACGCGGACCGCGCGGCACGCCGGGACGTGCCGAACTCGTCGGAGGGACCGCTGCTGCCGGTGCCGTGGCACGGCAACCATCGCGGACCGACGCCGATCAGCTGGCTCGGCCCGGTGGCTGATCGTCGGATCGCGGCCGCCCGTCGCCGTGGTGATCCGCTGTTCGTGTCGACCACCTACACCACCGCCGTGCAGGTGCACACCAGCTTCGAGCCGCACGCTGCCGTCGCCGACTGGTCGGCCGGGGAGCGCCTGCGCCTGTGGGTGTCGACGCAGGCGGTCGAACAGGCGCGCCGGGAGGCAGCGGCGCACACCGGCCTCGACCCCGACCGCGTCGAGGTGATAGCGGACCACGTGGGTGGCGGGTTCGGATCGAAGCTGTCGCTCGGAGTCGAGGCGATCGCGGCGATCGAACTGTCGCGCACCGCGGCGGCACCGGTGCGGGTGGTGCTCGACCGGTCCGAGGAACTGACCGCCACAGGGCTCCGGCCGGGGTCACGCACCGACGTGACCATGCTGGCCGACACCGACGGTGGGCTGTCGGCGATGACCGTCGACACCGTCAACGACGGCGGCGTGTCGGTCGGCGTGTTGACCGCGGCGCTGGCGTCGGTGGTCTACGGGCGCAGCCCCCGTCGCACGCGGGACCACGACGTCGTCACCAACGCACCACCAGGCTCGCCGTTCCGTGGACCGGGCGGGCCGCCGCTGGCGTGGGCGGTCGAGCAGAGCGTCGACGAGGTGGCCCACCGGCTGGGCGAGGACCCGCTCGCGCTGCGCCGCCGCTGGAACGGCAGCGGACCCCGCGGCGCGCTGTACGAGCGCGCGGCCGGCCTGCCCATGTGGCGCGACCGCCCGTGGACCGGATCGCAGACGGGGCGGTACCGCCGTGGCGTGGGCACGGCCGCAGCCAACTGGCTGTACTTCGCCGACCCGTCCGCCGAGGTCACCGTACGTGTCGCTGACGGACGACTGGTGGCGTCCACCGCAGCGCAGGACATGGGGACCGGCGGACGGACCGTGGTCGCGCGCGCCGTCGCGGAGGTCTTCGGCGTCGACCCCGCCGACGTCGAGGTCGAGATCGGCCGCTCCGGCGCGCCCGCCGGCGGGACCGCGTCCCCGCACGGCCCGACGTCGGGTGGCAGCAGGACGACGGCCTCGCTGTGGCCGGCGGCCACCACCGCGGCGACGCGGCTGCATGAGCAGATCGGCGGCAACGCGCTGGCCCTCCACGAGGGACGGACGGTGACCGCACGTCGTCCGCCCGACCCCCGGTTCCGGGCGGTGCCGGTGCCGCCGTTGGGCATGCAGGTGGGTGCCGGCAGGTCCAACGCCGTGCACGTGACCGAGGTCGAGGTCGACACCCGCACCGGTCGGACCCGGGCGCTGCGCGTGTGGGCGGGGATCGCCGCCGGGAGGATCCACGTGCCGGAGTTGGCCCGCAGCCAGTGCGAGGGCTCGGTGATCCAGGGGATCGGCTACGCCCTCTACGAGCAGCGGCGGCTCGACCCCCACACCGGCGTCAACCTGACGGCCAACCTCGAGGACTACCGCATCCCGCAGCTCGGCGACACCCCCGAGATCACCGTCCACTTCGAGGAGCGTGGCTGGGAGCACGTGCCGGGAGGCGGCATCGGCCTGGGCGAGGTCGCGACCATGGGCGTGGCCGCGTCGGTCGGCAACGCCATCCACAACGCCACCGGCTGGCGTCCGCTGGATCTACCCGTCACACCGGACCGGATGATCGCGGGCCTGCGTGGGAGCGGTGGGGCGCCGTGACGCTGCATCGGGCGAGCTCGGTCGATGAGGCCGTCGCGGCGGACGGCGTCTACCGCGCCGGCGGAACGGATCTGCAGGAGCGGGTGCGGCACGGGTCGGACGTGCCCGCGATCGTCGACCTGGCCGGCCTGGACGAGCTGACCGTGATCGAGGCCGACGACGACGGGCTGACCGTCGGTGCGCTGGTCACCGTCGCCGACCTGGCAACGCACCTGGCCGACAGCCACCCTGCGGTGGCGCTGACCGCCGCGGGCCTGGCCACCCCGCAGATCCGTGCCGTCGCCACGCTCGGCGGCAACCTGACCCAGCGCACGCGCTGCTGGTACTTCCGCCACCCCACGCTGTCGTGCTTCAAGTCGGGCGGCACGGCGTGTCCGGCCCGCGACGGCGACCACCTGCTGGGGATCGTGTTCGACCGCGGCCCGTGCGTGCATCCCCATCCGTCCTCACTGGGGATGGCGCTGCTCGCCAGCGACGCGCACGTCAGCGTCGCCGGCCGCGGCCGCCTGCCTGTCGCCGACCTGTTCGGCGACGGCAGTGACCCAGGCCGGGACCACCTGCTCGACGACGACGAGTTGCTGACCCATGTGCACCTGCCGACCACGTGGTCGGGTGAGCGCGCCGCCTACCACCGCGTGATCAGTCGCTTCGAAGCCGAGTGGCCGCTGGTCGAGGCCGTGGCGCGCATCGTGATCGACGATGACGTGATCGTCCGTGCGGCGGTCGCCGCGGGCGGTGTGGCAACGGTGCCGCTGCGGCTGTCGGCGGTCGAGGAGGCGCTCCACGGCCACGCGCCGACCGCCGACGTGCTCGTGGAGGCCGCGCACGCGGCCACGGTGGGCGCGACACCGCTGGTGATGACGCGGTACAAGGTCGACCTGCTGGAGGCGACGGTGCTGCAGGTCCTGAAGCGCGTGACGGAAGCGCGGGGCGTGACGGGCTGAGCGTCTTCGTGATGCGCGCCGGGACCGGGCGCAGCGTCTGGCGACGCGGCCGGGGGCGCCCGGGCAGACGACGTCGGGTGCGGCTAGCGTGAGGACGTTGGACGTTCCTGCTTCATCGCCGCTGCGCGGTCTCATGCGCAACCGTTCGTTCCGCCGGTGGGCGGTGGCGAACCTGTTCGCGCGCCTGCCATTGACCATGAACCTGCTCGCGCTGGTGCTGCTGGGTGAGCTGATCACCGGCTCACTGGCCACGGGTGCGATGTTGTCGGGCATACTGACCGTCACCAGCGGCGTGTTGGCGCAGCCGCGTGGCCGCAGCCTCGACCGGGTCGAACTCCGGACGGGTCTGCGTCGCGACCTCGTGCTCTCGAGCGTGGGCATGGCGGCCATCGCGTTGGCCGCCGCGACCGCCGCGCCGGTGTGGGTGCTCGGCGTGCTGGCGGGTGTCCAGGGTGTCGTGTCCGCGGCGATCCTCGGCGGGTTCCGTGCGCTGCTGGTGCCGACCGTGTCGGCTGACGAGATCGAGCCCGCGAACGCGCTCGACGCCGTGTTCGTCGAGGTCGCCTTCGTGGCGGGTCCCGCGGTCGCCGGAGCCGCTGCGCTGGTCATCGGTCCGGTGGGCGTCGTCGTGCTCCAGGCGGTGTCGTTCCTGGTGGCCGCGGTGCTCATCGGGGGCCTGCCCCGACGTCCGCCGGCTGCCGACCTGTCGCTTGCCGGACCCGCACCGTGGCGCACGAGGGGCGCACTGAGCGTCTACCTGCTGGCGTTCGGGCCCGGGCTGGCGCTCGGCGGGTGGGAGGCGTCGGTCCCCGCGCGGCTCGAGTCGTTCGGGTGGGAACCCGCCACCGCCGGGCCGCTGCTGGCGCTGGCGGCACTGGGCAGCGGGCTGGCGGGCCTGGTCGCGGCGAACCTGCGCGATCCGCTGCGTTACGGGCGCGCCATGGCCGCCGGCCTGCTGCTGATGTTCGCGCTGTCGTTCGTGCCGACGGCCGTCGCGGCGAGCGTGCTGGTGCTGGCGGCCGGACTGTTCGTCGTCGGTGTCCCGATCGCACCGCTCAACGCCCTGGCCAGCCTGTCGCTGCAACGCATCGTCGCCGAGCCACGTCAGGCGGAGGGGTTCGCGCTGTACCCGGCCATGATCCTGATCGGCGCGGGCACCGGACAGGCGATCGCCGGGATCGCCCTGCGGGTGCTGTCGCCCGCCGCCTTCATGCTGCTGCTCGCGGCGGTGCCCGCGGCGCTGGGCGCGGTCGTGCTCGGGGCGATGGCGTTGCGGCGGGCGCGCGGCCTGCCGACCGGGGTCGGTTATCCGCACGATCCGGTGGTCACCGACCCCGCGGCGTACGCGGTCGTGACCGCGCGTACGTAGACTCGGTCGGACGTGCGATGACCGGCCCACGGGCGGACCGCAGGGTCCGCGTGTGACGCCCCGGCAGGACCATCCGGCTGGAGGGTTGGCGATGAGCGGACCGATCGAACCGAAGGACGCCGCCTGCGTCGACGAGGAACTGGCCGGCGTGGAGGTGCGCGAAGGTCGCCAGGCGTCGGTCGGCGGCATGCGCATCTCGCGGGTGCTGCCCACCAAGGGCCGCCGCACGGTCGGCGCGTGGTGCTTCACCGATCTGATCCTGCCGGCCGACGGGCTCGATCCGGATCCGATGGAGGTCGGCCCCCATCCACACATCGGGTTGGCGACCGTCACCTGGCTGCTCGACGGCGAGGCCGTCCACAGCGACTCGCTCGGCTCGGAGCAGGCGATCCGACCCGGCCAGCTGAACCTCATGACCGCGGGGCTCGGCATCGCCCATGCCGAGCTGGGAGCTCCGGCGCCGCTGCGTGGCGTGCAGTTGTGGATCGCCCAGCCCGAGCAGACGCGCCACGGCGGCTCGGCGTTCGAGCACCATGCCGACCTGCCGCGCGTCGACGTCGGCACGGGCGAGGCCGCCGTGCTGATCGGGACGCTGGGCGACGCGACGTCACCTGCGCGCGCCGACACACGACTGGTCGGCGCCGAGGTCACCGTGCGGGTGGGCGCGACCACGCTGCCTGCCGTCACCGACTTCGAGTACGCGATCGTGCCGCTGGACGGCACCGTCAAGGTCGGCGAGGACATCGTGGAGCACGGCTGGCTGGCGCTGGTGCCGCCGGGTGCGTCCGGGCTGCCGATCGAAGCCGCCGCCGACGGCGCCCGGTTCATGCTCCTCGGCGGTGAGCCGCTCGGGGAGCCGATCACCATGTGGTGGAACTTCGTCGGCCGCGACCGCGACGAGATCACGGCGGCGTGGCGGGCCTGGCGGGACCACGACGACGACCGCTTCGGTCCGGTCGCGTCCCGCCTGGACCGCATCGACGCCCCGGCACCCCCCTGGGTCCGCGCCGGCTGACCGCACATGGCCACGCGGGGGGCGTCCACGGTGCCGTACGGCACCGACGCGATGATCGGGCACCTGGAGCACGTGCTGGTCAAGACGCCCGGCGCAGGGTTCGCGGCGGGGTTCGACGACCCGGCGTACGGCTTCCTGCACCCGGTCGACCTCGACCTCGCGCGGCGTCAGCACGCCGCGCTGGTCGGACTGCTGACCCGGCTCGGCGTGACCGTGCACCGGCTGGACGCCGAGGCGTCCAGTCCCGACCTCGTGTACCAGTTCGACCCGTCCGTCGTGACCGCCCGCGGCGCGGTCCTGCTGCGATCGGGCAAGACCACACGGCGCGGCGAGGAGGACCTGCAGGCGGCGTGGTTCGCCGCGCATGGCATCCCGGTCGTCGGTCGCATCGAACCACCCGGCACCGTCGACGGCGGCGACGTGTGCCGTCTGCGCCCCGATGTCGTCTGCGTCGGCCGGTCGCTGCGCACGAACCAGGACGGCATCGATCAGCTGGTCGCCCTGCTCGACGTGCCCGTCCACACGTTCGACGTCCCGTACGACGCCGGCGAGGCTGGCTGCCTGCACCTGTTGAGCGTGATCTCGCCGATCGCGGACCGGCTGGCCGTCGTCGAGCTGCCGCGGTTGCCGTCGGGCCTGTTCCGCCTGCTCGACGGGCTCGGCTACACGCTGCTGCCGGTGCCGGCCGAGGAGGTCGGCTCGCTCGGCGGCAACGTGCTCGTGATCCGGCCGCGCGTCGTCGTGCTGTGCGAGGGCAACCCGCGCACGGCCGAGCTGCTCCGCCGGCACGGGATCGAGGTCCACACCTTCCCGGGCAGCGAGATCTGCTGGAACGGCAGTGGCGGACCCACGTGCCTCACACTTCCGCTCCGGCGTTGCTGAGCTCTGGACCCACGTGCATCCGTCACGCCCGCCGCCGAGCGCGGTCCGGGTCAGCGGGCGAGGAGGCGTTGGCGGATCGCACCCACCACGGTCGCGCCGACCGACAGCACTGTGAGCGGCACGACGAACCAGAGCATCACCGCGGAGAACGGCTCGAGGGCGTCGTGCTCGGCGGCGTCCAGCAGCAGGTACGCCGTGTACGCGACGTAGTACCCGAGGAACAGGGCACCTTCGCGCCGTGCGATGCGGCTGCCCGTGAAGAAGATCGGCAGGCACGCGACGGTCACCGCCACCATCACGGGCAGGTCGAAGTCCAGCGCACCTTTGGCGACACCGATGCCGTCAGGGGCGACCAGACCGGAGACGCCGAGCACCGCGAACAGGTTGAACACGTTGGATCCGACCGCGTTGCCGACGGCAAGGTCGCGCTCGCCCCGCACGACGGCCAGCAGCGACGTGGCGACCTCCGGCAGCGACGTGCCGACCGCCACCAGGGTGAGCCCGATCACGAGCTCGCTCACCCCCATGCGCTCGGCGACGGTGACCGACGCGTCGAGCAGCAGGTCCGACCCGACCACCAGCCCCACCAGGCCGACGGCCACCAGCGCCAGGTCGCGGGGCGTCGACGGTTCCGTGTCATCAACGGTGTCCCCGATCGCCGGGCTGTCGTCGGATCGGCGGGACACGACGATGACGCCCACGAGGTAGGCGCCGATGCCGGCCGCGAGCAGCGCGCCGTCGAGTCGGCCGATCATGCCGTCGAGTGCGAACAGCAGGACCGCGACCGCGGCGCCGATCATCACGGGCACGTCGAAGCGGACGAGCTGGGACCGCACGACGAGCGGTGACACGAGCGCCGACAGCCCCAGGATCAGCAGCACGTTGGCGATGGTCGATCCGACGACGTTGCCGAGAGCGATGTCGGCGCTGCCGCTGACGGCGGAGTCGACGCTGACCGCCAGCTCCGGCGCACTGGTGGCGAACGCCACCACCGTCAGCCCGACCACGAGGGGCGACATGCCCAGCGCGATCGCGAGACGTCCCGCCCCGCGCACCAGGAGCTCGGCGCCGCCCACGAGCAGCGCGAGTCCGGCGAGAAACCCGAATGCGACGGCCATCCCGGGGAGCCGGCGGTCAGTCGAACTCGAACACGGGACGCGGCGTGTAGTGCCGGCCGAGATGCTCGAGCTCGTCAGCGGTCAGCTCGACATCCACGGCGTCGGCGGCCTGGTCGAGGTGCTCGAGCCGGCTGGCACCGATGATCGGCGCGGTCACGACCGGCTGGTGCAGCAACCACGCCAGCGCGACCTGCGCCGGCGTCACACCCTTCTCGTCGGCGATCTCGGCCACGCTGGCGATGGTCTCCTGCGCCGCGTCGGCGTAGAGGCGGTCGGCGATGTGATCGGAACCGGACCGCGCGGTCGACCTGTCCACGCCTGCGGCGAGTTGCCCGCGGGCGAGCGGACTCCATGGCAGGACACCGACGCCCTGATCGGCGCACAGTGGGAGCATCTCACGCTCCTCCTCGCGGTACAGCAGGTTGTAGTGGTCCTGCATCGTGACGAACGGCGTCCATCCGTGACGCTCGGCGGTGTGCTGCGCCTTCGCGAACTGCCACGCCCACATGCTCGACGCGCCGATGTAGCGCGCCTTCCCGCCTTGACCACGTCGTGCAGCGCCTCCATGGTCTCAGCGATCGGGGTGTCGGGATCCCAGCGGTGGATCTGGTACAGGTCGACGTGGTCGGTGCCCAGGCGCCGCAGCGACCCGTCGATCGAGTCCATGATGTGCTTGCGCGACAGGCCGCCGGAGTTCGGGCGCTCGGCATCCCACGTGAAGAACACCTTGGTGGCGATCACGACGTCCTCGCGCACACCATGGCGGCGCAGCAGCTCGCCCGTCACCTCCTCGCTGACGCCCCGGGAGTACATGTCAGCGGTGTCGAAGAAGTTGATGCCCAGGTCGAGCGCGCGTTCGACGAACGGTTCGGCCTCGTCGATGCCGAGGGTCCACTCGCGCCAGCCGGGGTCGCCGTACGTCATCATCCCGAGGCAGATCCGGGACACCTGCAGGCCGGTGCTGCCGAGGCGGGTGTACTTCATGTCGCGCCCTTCTCCGAACGATGGCTCGGTCTGTCGGTACCCACGCGGGGTGGCTCCTGTCACCCGGTCGGCGTCGCATCCTGCTCGACCGCGCCGCGCAGCGGCCCGGACAACGTCCGCGCCACGGTCCGGCTCGGCAGGTCGTCACGCAGCTCACCGGCGACGACGCGCCGCTCGAGGCCCGTCCGGTTCATCGAGTTCGCCGGGCCTGACCTCAATCTTGCAGGGCGGCCCTGCCTCGCGCATGGTGAGTACCACTCAGTGGGTGGCGCTCGTCGCCACCGGCATCGAGGGCCTGCCCCAGCCGGTCAAGGCGCCGGGCTTCACGCGTGACGAGTGGCACCGTTACTTCGCGGACGAACCGTACCGGCGCCCCTGCCCGTGAACGGGGGACCGATCAGGACACGACGTGGTGGTCACTGCTCGTCGAGCAGTCGCGTCATGGCGGCGACGAACCGTCGTAGCTCGTCGCGCTCGTCCAGATGGCTGACGACGAGCCGATCGTCGACCTCCGTGTAGCCGTGGACCAGCACGTTGCGGAACCCGACTGCGCCCGCCATCCGCGTCGCCAGGTCGGCGTCGACCAGGTCGGCGTCGGTCAGAGAGCGGAATGCCGCTGCGTTGGAGGACGGTACACCCAGGCCGCGGTCGGCGACGACGTGGTGAGCCGCGTCGATGCAGGCCTCGATCGCCGTCTGGAACGTGTACTTCAGGTCGCCGAGCCGGACCCGGTCGGCCAGTAGCGCGTCACGGTCCTGCGCGGCGTAGTCGTCCAGGATCGCCAGTCGGGCGGTGACCCTGCCCAGCAGGGCGAGCAGCCGTTCGGTGTCAACCATGGGCGCGGACGAAGTCGCGTCTGAACTGCTCGCGGCGGAAGGCTTCGTCGAGGTGGCGCTTGCGGGTGTCCGCCTGCCAGCGGATCCGTGTGCGCGGGTCGTCGTCGAGCACCACATGACCCTCGAGCGCCACCCGGCCCGCCAGGTCCTGCGGTGCCGTGCGCAGGTCGACCAGATCCACGGCGTCCGGCAGCTCACCACGCAGGGTCCAGTCGTCCAGTGGTCGGTCTGACCAGACCGCCAGATCGACGTCGGACTCCCCCCGCGCGCGGCCGGTGGCGTGGCTGCCGAACACCAGCGCGAAGGTGACGCCGTGCGCCCGCAGCGTCGCGCGGACGCGGTCCAGGTCGATCGGCAGATCCATGGCGGACAGCATACGGACGGCGGCGCCGATCACGTCGCCGCCGTGACGTACGCCCCGGTCACGCGCCGTCGATCAGCCAGCGCTGGGTGTCGTTGTCCTGAGCGGTGCGGGTGACGACCGAGAAGTCCTCGCCCGCATGTTCGTGGGCGTCGACGAACCGCGCGGTGCTCAGCTGCTGCAGGGTGTGGGCGTTGCCGCCGAGGTAGGTCACGACCCACCGCTGCGTGTCGTTGCCCTGTTGGGGGCGGGTCACGAGCGAGAAGTCCTCGCCCGCGACCTCGTGGGCGTCGACGAACCGCCCCGAGCTGACCTGCTGGATGGTGTAGACCGCGCCGACCGGCGTGATGCGCCAGCGCTGGGTGTCGTTGTCCTGCGTGGTGCGGGTGACGACCGAGAAGTCCCTGCCGGCGTGCTCGTGGGCGTCGAGGCGGCGCCCGGTGCCGGCCTGTGCGACGGTGAACGTCCCGTCATCGCGCGGGGCCAGCAGCCACCGTTGGGTGTCGTTGTCCTGGGCGGTGCGGGTGACCACCGAGAAGTCGGCGGCCCCGCCGACCACGTGGGCGTCGAGGTACCGGCCTGAGCTGAGCTGCTGCAACGTGTAGGTCGACAGCCGTCCGGTCACCGGGGTGACCACCCAGCGCTGCGAGTCGTTGTGCTGGGCGGTGCGGGTGACGACCGAGAAGTCCTCGGCAGCGTCTTCGTGGGCGTCGACGTATCGGTCGGAGCTGACCTGCTGCATCGTCACGACGGTGGCGACCGGCGTGAAGCGCCAGCGTTGGGTGTCGTTGTCCTGGGCGGTGCGGGTGACGACCGAGAAGTCCTCGCTGGCGTCTTCGTGGGCGTCGACGAACCGTCCCGAGCTGGCCTGACGGATGGTGTGGATGCCGGTGGCCAGCGGTAGCGGCGCCGCATCGAGCGCCCGCACGGTCGGTGACGCCTGGCGGATGCGGCTGACGCGCACGCCGAAGTTCGAACCGGTGCCCTGGGCGTTGCAGCCGCCGTTGGTGTGCACGCCGACGATCGCGCCCGACGGCGACTGCAGGACCGCCGATCCCGAGTTGCCACCGAGGGTGTCGATGTCGTCGTAGCGGATGCGGTGACCGTCGAAGCGGATCAGTGGACCGGCTTCGACGCGCTTCGGCCTGCCGGCGGGATGGCCGATGATGGCCAGCAAGTCGCCCACGTCGGCGTCCCGCGCCGCGATCCGTCCGATGCCGAACCGGGACCCGGGATCCCCTGCCAGCCGCAGGATCGCGACATCGAGGCCGTCGAGGCGGTGCTCGACCAGCTCGATGACCTGATGGACGTCCGGTGTCCGCAGGTCACCCGACGGATCGACCTGGTAGCCGAAGTTCACGTGCATCCGCCGGGCGATCTCGCTGGACGGGATTGGATCGTGGGTACCGTTGATGCGCGGGACCCTCCACCCGTTCGGGTTCTGGCTGAAGCAGTGCGCGGCGGCCAGGAACAGGTTGTGGCTGATCAACGTGCCGGTGCACCAGCGGACACCGGAGACCGTGCCCGGATCGTCGTAGACGGTCGCCAGGTTGCGGTGCCACTGCAGCTGGCCGACCATGCGTTCCTGGTCCGCGACGAAGCCCGTGGTCACGCCGAGCGTGCCGTCGTACTTCTCGACCGGCTGCGAGTCGTCGGTGGCGCCACAGATGGATCTGATGAGGCGGGGGTAGTCGTCACGGTCGGTGATCGCCGACCGCTCGGTCGCGTCGCCCCTGTCCAGTTCGTCGAGCAGTTCTGGTGTCGGCGGGAACAGGGCGATCGCGTCGCCGGTCCGGTCATCCATGGTGCGCTCCTCGAGAATGCGGGCGGCCCCCTCATGCCGAGCGCTTCGCACTGTGCCAGATACGGCCTGTCTGCTGCCACGCGCGTGCATCAACCGCACGTCCGGGTACCGTCCGCCTCATGGCGACCACAGGACGCACCGCGGGGCGGCCGCCCGCCCGCGACCTCGCAGCCGTGTTCGGCCTGGGGATCGCCGGGACGTTGATCCCGGTCGTCGGCTGGGTGATCGGCGTCTGGCTCGTCGTGCGCGGGTCGTCCTGGTCGCCGTCCGAGAAGCTGATCGGCATCGTCGGCCCGATCGTCGGCATGCTGCTGATCGTGGCGGTGGTGGCGGGGGCTGCGGGTGTGGACCTGGGTGTGTCGGTCGCGCTCGCCGTGCCGTTGACGCTGAGCATCGCCAGCGCGGTCGGCGCGGTCTACCTCGCGGCGCGGCTGGTCGCGCACAAGCGCGCCACCGAGGTCGCCGGACGGTGATGCCGCCGTGACGCGGATCGACGGGCGCGGTGTGGTCCGGGTCGGGACCAGCGGCTGGCAGTACGACGACTGGCGCGGACGGTTCTATGCCGACGATGCCCCGAAGCGGTCGTGGTTCTCCCACTACGCCGCGCACTTCCCGACCGTCGAGATCAACGCGACGTTCTACCGGCTGCCGCGGACCTCGACGGTCGAGCGCTGGCACGACGCGGCGCCTGACCGGTTCCGCTACGCGGTCAAGGGCAGCCGGTACCTGACCCACAACCGGAAGCTGAACGAGCCGGCCGGTCCGATCGCGACGATCAGCGAGCGCATGGCGCCGCTCAGGTCCTTCCATGGCGTGTGGCTGTGGCAGCTGCCGCCGAACCTGCACGTCGACGTCGACCGTCTCACGACCTTCCTGGCCGCGCTGCCGGGCGGGCCCGGGCACGCCGTCGAGTTCCGGCACCGGTCGTGGTACGTCGACGAGGTGGCAGACGTCCTGCAGGCGCACGGCGTCGCGTGGGTGTGGCTGTCGGACGGCCAACTGCCCGACGACGCCCCGGTGACGGCGCCGTTCGTGTACCTGCGTCTGCACGGGCTCGACGACGACCCGGACCAGCGCTACCGGTGGGACTACACCCCGGCGGAGCTTGCGCCGTGGGTCGACCGGCTGCGCGCGACGGCCGCCGATGGCCGTGACGGCTGGGCATTCTTCAACAACGACCACGCGGCCAACGCGCCGCGCAACGCCCGGTTGCTCATCGAGATGCTCGGCGACGCGGCTATCCCATGGGGGTGAACACGAGGTCGACGGGCCGGCGGACGCGTCCGGTGCCTGGGCGCCGGGCGCGAGTCAGACGCGACCGCGCCACACGCCGACGGGCGTGAACTCCAACGGGACGTCGACCAGGATCAACTCGGTCGTCTCCTGCGCCGCCAGCTGCAGGTGCTCCGGGCCGGCGATCTTGACCGCATCGCCGGTCTTGACCGTCTCGTCGTTGAGCGTCGCCGCGCCGTCGATCACGTACAGGTAGCCCCCACGGCCGTCGCCGATCCCGTGATCGACGCCGGCGCCCTGCTCGAGTCGGGCCACGAGCGCCCGCGCGTCCTGGTGCAGGTCGAGGCCGGGCTCTCCTTCGGGGCCCATGATCTGCAGCCAGCGGTTGGTGCGATCCTCGACGGTGAACTGACGCTGTTGCACGGCGTCGGCCAGCCCTTCCTGCGACGGCAGGATCCAGAACTGGATGAACCGCAGCGGGTGCTCGGCGGAGCCGTTGCGCTCCGAGTGCAGGGCGCCACGGCTCGAGAACGTCATGACCTGCGCCGCGCCCGGCTCGAACACGCCACCGTTGCCGAGCGAGTCGGCGTGGGCGAAGGCCCCGTCCACCACGTAGGTCAGCGACTCGATGTCGCGGTGCGGATGCATCGGCCACTCCGAGCCGGCGACGATGGCGTCGTCGTTGAACACCCGCAGCGCGCCGACGCCCATCTGCGCCGGATCGTGGTAGTGATCGAAGCTGAAGTGCCACCGGGCGGTGAACCATCCACCGTCGGTCTGGAAGATCTCGTCGGCCCGTCGGATCGTGAGCATCGCATCCTCCCTGATGGGACGCGTCCGACAGTACGGCGCCGAGCCCGGCCCGGCACGTCGCCGGCCTGGGCACGGTCACGTCCGGCATCAGCCTCCGGTCGCGGGGCGTTCGCTCGCGAGGCGGTCGAACGGCTCACCGAGGACGTCGACGAGCTCGGCATAGCGCCGGTGTGCGGCGGCGTAGGCGTCCCGGTCGTCTGGTTGGTGGGTCGACGCCACGGTCACCATGTCGGTCGCGACATCGAGGTCGTCGACGAGGCCCAGCGCGGCCATGCCGAGGATCGCCGCGCCGAACGCGGTCGCCTCAGTGACCGCGGGCACCTCGATCGGCACGTCGAGGACCCCGGCGACGATCCGCAGCCACACCGGCGAGCGCGTGAAGCCGCCGGTCGCGCGCAGCCGCCGCAACGGGTACCCGCCGTCCGCCAACGCGTCGGCGACGAGGCGGAGCTGGTGGGCGACACCTTCCATGCCGGCCCGCACCAGGTGCCCGCGCCCGTGACCGAGCCGCAGACCGAACACGACGCCCGACGGCGTCGACGACCACTGCGGCGCGCGTTCGCCGGTGAGGTAGGGCAGCACCGTCACACCGTGGCTGGCGGGTGGCACCTCGGAGGCGAGCTCCGAGAGCGCCGCGTCGTCGAGGTCGCCCACGAGGCCCGCGTCGCGCAGCCACCGCAGCCACAACCCGCCGTTGCTGATCGCGCCACCCACCACCCACCGGTGGTCGGCGAGTGCGTAGCAGTACGTGCGCATGCGCGGGTCGGTGTGCGGCGTGCCGACGACCGTGCGCACCGCACCGCTGGTGCCGATCGTGACCGCGCCGACGCCGTTACCGACCGCGGCGACGCCGAGGTTGGCGAGCACACCGTCCGTGGCCCCGGCGACCACCGGGGTGCCGCGTGGCAGGCCCGTGCGCTCCGCGACATCGGCGGTCAGCGCGTCGAGCAGGTGGTCGGTGGGGACCACCGGTGCCAGGTGGTCGGCGTCGGTGTGCGCCAGCGACAGCGCCTCGGCGTCCCACGCCTCGTCCTTCAGCGCGTACAGCCCGGTCGCCGACGCACTGGAGCGATCGATGACCAGGACGCCCGTCAGCGCGTCGAGCACGAGCTCCTTGGCCGTCACCCACGTGCGGACATCGGCCGCGAGCGCGGCGCGCTCCTCGTGGTACCAGCGCAGCTTGGCCAGCGGCGCCATCGGGTGCAGCGGGGTGCCGGTGCGCCGGTACACGTCGAGGTGCCCCGCGCGCAGAGCGGCCGCCTGGGCATGCGCGCGGGTATCGCCCCAGGTGACCAGCGGCGTGACGGGTCGACGGTCGCGGTCCAGCCCGATCACCCCGTGCATCGCGGTGCTGACGCTGATGCCGGCGACGTCCAGGTTCTTCTGTCGGGCGGTCGCGACGGCTTGGGTCAACGCCTCGATCGTTGCGTCGACGACTGCGCCGGGATCCTGCTCGGCCTCGCCACCCGACGACCGCAGCGGATGCCGCTGCCGCGCGACGCCCAGCTCATGTCCGTCGGCGTCGTACAGACCGGCCTTGACGGCGGTCGTGCCGACGTCGAGACCGATGACGGTACGGGTCACAGCCGCTGCCGCGGCGGTACGGTCAC
The DNA here is from genome assembly GCA_036374135.1 of Euzebyales bacterium. Taxonomy (NCBI): domain Bacteria; kingdom Bacillati; phylum Actinomycetota; class Nitriliruptoria; order Euzebyales; species Euzebyales bacterium. The sequence goes on along the minus strand of DASUUK010000003.1, from coordinate 64,488 downwards.
CGGCCGCCGGCCTCGGACTGCACCGCGTTGATCGCCAGGATCACGGCGGTGGCGACGGGGATGATCCACTGGACGACGCGGAGCCGGCGCATGGCTCGCGCCACGTCGTCGGGGGTGTCGGAGATCGGCGTGACGGCGGTCGCCGCCGGGACGTCGCCTTGGGCGACCACCTGCTGGCCGGAACGTCCCGACTCGATCGTGGCGCCGACAGCGACGGCGGTCGCCAGCAGGCGCACGGCCGCCAGCGGCGTACCGAGGCCGATCAGCGGTGCCGTGCGGCCCCACCGCATCCGGCCATGGACACCGGCGGCGTGCGCCCCGATCGCCACGCCCGTCATGGGTGCCCAACGGAACCAGCCCGCGTTGGCGACCCGCAGGCGCTGGGTGGGCTCGTCGACCTCCCGGGTCGCGGCGTTGAGTCCGATCGCGCCCATCGCGGCACCGCCGAACCACGCGGCGGCGCCGAGGTCGTGTGCGACGCGTGACGCGGTCGCCAGGATCCTCGTGCGACGTCGCACGGGCCGACGCGTGACCGCGATCGGACGGGGTAGTGAACGCGTGTGCCTACGGATCATCGGAGCCGCAACGCTAGCAGCGGCCCGCCGGCACGGCGGTCGACCCACGCCAAGGTCGCGCGCTGGCTGGGCGGTCTGTTCGTCACGAGCCTGCGCTACCTGTTCATGCGGGTGCCGTCGTACCGGCGTGATCGCTTCGCTGAGGAGGAGCGCGACCTCCCCGACTTCGACCGCGACCTGCCCGGCGATCCGGACACGGTCCAGCGGGTGCGCGACGGCCTCGGATCGCTGTATCACCGGCACTTCTGGATCGACTTCACCGACGCCGAGAAGGGCCCGAAGGATCTGATCGCCGCCCTCGCATCGGATCTGAATGCCGCGGCCCCCGGCGAGGTGTCGCGCTTCGAGACGGGCGACGACGAGGCCGCGCGGTCGCTGCAGGTGGGCAGCGAGCTCGTGGTCCGCCTGCCGGGCCCCTGGGACGGGCCGGTGCGGGTCATCGACCGCACACCGTGCAGCTTCCGCTTCGTCACGCTCGACGGGCACATGGAGGCGGGCGAGATCGAGTTCAGCGCCGGGACCACCGGGCGAGGTCACGTCCGCTTCTCGATCGAGACCTGGGCGCGCAGCGGTGACCGCTCGTTCCGGCTGCTGTACGACGCGCTGCCAGTGGCGCGAGAGGCGCAGGCGTTCATGTGGGCGCATTTCTGTGCGCGGATGCCCAGACTGGCCGGCGGGATCGTGATGAGCAACGTGGCGGTCAACACGGAACGTCACGAGACAGGCACGTGGCTCGGACCCGACGGCGATCGCCCCGTGCACCAGACCGCACCAGTCTCGGCCAGGGCACGCCGCACGCTGTTCGAGCTGTCGGGCCGCGGCTACAACTTCGACCCGGCCGAGCACGACGTGCGCACGCCGGAGGCCGGGTGGAACCTCGACGATTACCGGGTGGAGCTGCCGAGCGAGCCGCCGGGGCCGCCGGTGGACGGCGGACCGTGGGAGATCGCGCGCCGGGCATGCGAGCGGTACGAGTTCGCCGATCCCGACCTGGTGCGCGCGGTGTGGTTCGACGACGTGCCACTGTCCGAGCGCGAGATGCTGCTGGAGGGCCGGTTCCTGTTCCTGCGCTTCCCGCTGGGCCTGCGGGTCGGCGAGGTCCTGGACGTCACCGGGGCCGTCGACGGTCGCCCGGCGCGCCGGTGGGGTTGGAACTACCGGACCCTGGCGGGGCACCTCGAGCGTGGCCAGATGGACTTCGAGATCCGCAAGTGGCTCGACACCGGGCAGGTCGAGTTCCGGATGCACGTGTACTCGCAGCGCGCGCACATCGACAACCCGCTCGTCCGCCTCGGGATGTGGGTGTTCGGCCGTCCGTTGCAGCTGCGCTTCGCGCGGAACGCCACCCAGCGCATGCGGGATCTCGTGACTCGCGATCAGGGCGCGATCGGGCCGGTGCTGAGGGAATAGTGACGCATGGCACATCGTTCACATCAAATGAGGCCGCGCTGGGTAGACTGGTCGTTGTCGCGGGCACATCGGTGCGGATGCTGAGTTCGCGGCAGGGGAGCAGCCGAACGGTGCACGACTGGCGCGTCGCGATGAGCGGCACGTCCTCAAGGCGGAGTCTGGCCGGTCGACCGGGGTTCGACGCGGCGAGGCTGCGGCCGATGCGGTGACGCGTGGCGTCCACGCCGCGCACTGTGGCACGACGACCTGTCGTGCGGACCCGCGGCAGCTCGTCGACAGGCAGATGTGCAGGTGCGGTCCGGGGCGCGGTACGCGCCGCGGACGGAGCACGAAACGAGAGAGCTATCAGCACGAACACCCTGATGCAAGCAGTGAGCCCGCAGCAGACGAAGGCCTGGGCACAGGCCCACCTCGACGGCGTCGCGTCGGACGAGCACGTCTCGTTCCTGGAGCAGAACACCGAAGCGTGGATCATCGCGCTGCGCGAGCTCCGTGGCGACGTGCAGGCGACGATCGACCGCGTCGCCGAGCAGGTGACCGGTCCTGAGCGCGGCCTGGTGCTGGACGACTTCGCCGATGAGCTGCAGCGGGTGGAGCGTATGCTCACCGAGCTGACCGGCGAGGAGCTGTCGCAACCCGAGCGGGACGACCGCCGCGAGATCGACGACGACACCGCCGACGACACCGACGACGTGCCGCTCGTGTCGGGCGTCGCGCAGCTGCAGCTGTCGTGGCACCGCGACCGGATCGTGGCGTGGGCCGCCGGCCACCGCGCCACGCCCGAGCCCGCCGACCAGGTGCTCGAACGCCTCACGTCCGCCGGGGCCTCCGCGGACCGCTGGGAGCCCGCAGACGACATCACGCTTCCGGACGGCTCGACCGCGGCCGCGGTCTCCGCGCCGGTCAGCACCAGCCTCGGCTGGTTGGTGTCGCTCGGCGCCGATTCCGACGACGACCGCGGAACCAGCATGACCTGGATGGGGCTCGCAGCCGCGCTGGCCGTGCGGCTTGTCGCGCAGGGCCGGGCCGTCCCGCAGCTGAACAAGGTCGGCGACGCGCCCGGCAACCGTTCCTACTTCTCGGTCAACTGGGAACCGGCACTCATCGACCACGACGAGATCTCCGAGCTGACGAGCACCATGCCGGGGACCGTCGCGGTGCTCGAGCGTCAGCGCGACGCTCGCGCGGTGACCCAGACCGTGGTCGCGGGCTTCGTCGACGCCATCTGCCGCGACGGCGCCGGGCGCGTCGAGGTGCCGTCGCCACCGCCGCAGCCGCGCAACGCGTCCGACGTCGCGGAGACGCTGCTGTGCAACCTCGACGGTGATCGGTTCGAGGCGCCGCACCAGCACGGCATCGAGATCGCCAAGGGCCTGCGGACCTGGGCCCTGGGCGCCACAGGCGCGTTGAAGGTCTCACTGACGGTCAAGCTCGATCCCCCCGACGACGGTGGGGCGTGGCTGCTGCGCACGCTGACCGACGACAACGGCCGGTCGGACGCGACGGTCGAGGCGGCCATGTCACGCGCCAGCCACAACCGCAAGGAGGCGCTCAAGCGCGAGCTCGAGCGTCTCGAGCGTCTGTACGAGCCGCTGATGCGCAGCCGCGACGCCCGTCGTGGCCAGGTGGTGCTCAGCCAGGACGAGGCCTGGGACCTGATGGCCGACATCGGGCCGATGCTTGCCGCGGCCGGGTTCGACGTCCAGGTGCCGCCGCTGGCCCGCCGCAAGGCGACGCCGTCACTGCGTGTGACATCTGTCGAGGCCGAGACGGCGGTCGGCGCGCAGCAGCTGACCAGCGTCCGCTGGTCGGCGGTGTTCGACGACGTCGAGCTGACGGCGGACGACATCCGGCGCCTGGCGTCCGAGTCGCGGCCGATGGTCCGGTCGCACGGACAGTGGGTGGAGGTCGACCACGCCGACCTCGAGGCTGCCGCGGAGGCACTCGCGGAGCGGGCGAACCGTACGAAGCTGACGGGTGCGGACATGCTCCGCTACGCCCTGGGGCTCGACGGGACGGCGCTCGGCCGCGCGGTGTCGGTGTCGGGCGAGGGCTGGGCGGCGGATCTGCTCCGCAGTGCCGCCGAGATCCCCGAGCACCCGCCGACGCGGCCTTCAGGGTTCAACGGCGAGCTGCGTGGCTATCAGGGGAACGCTCTCGCGTGGCTGGAGTTCCTCGACAACGCCGGCCTCGGTGGCTGTCTCGCGCTCGACATGGGTCTGGGCAAGACCCCGACCGTGCTGGCGCACCTGTGGCGGCACCGCGACCGGGGTCCGTCCCTCGTCATCGCGCCGAGCGCGGTGGTGGGCAACTGGGCGCGGGAGGCCGACCGGTTCGTGCCAGGGCTGCGGACGGTCATCCACCACGGCACCGGACGTACCGACGCCGCCGACATCGCCGAGGAGATCACCGGCGCCGACGTGCTGGTGACCACGTACGGCACCGCCGTCCGCGACATCGAAGGCCTGACCGACGTCAGGTGGAACAAGGTCGTCCTCGACGAGGCGCAGGTCATCAAGAACCCGCTCAGCGTGACGGCGCAGGCGCTGCGCGGGCTCGAGGCCGGCAACCGCATCGTGCTCACGGGCACGCCCATCGAGAACGGCCTGGGCGATCTGTGGGCGCTGATGGACTTCGTCAACCCCGGTCTGGTGGGCGACCGTGCGACGTTCGTGTCGCAGATGCACCAGGCGGGCGTCGCCGGGACGACGGCCGAGTCCGCCCTGCGAACCCTCAACGGCGTCCTCGTGTTCCGGCGCACCAAGGCCGAGCCGGTCATCGCTGCGGAGCTGCCCGACCGCATCGACAAGCTCAACCACTGCCCGATGACGGCCGAGCAGGTCGGCCTGTACCAGGCCGTGCTCGACGAGTTGGTCGCCGAGCAGGCCGGCGACGAGCTCGGCAATCGTCCAAAGGGGGCGGTGCTCGCGGCGATCACTGCGCTCAAGCAGATCTGCAACCACCCGGAGGCCTACACGGGCGACGGTGGCCCGCTCGCCGGTCGGTCCGGCAAGCTCGCACGCCTGGAGGAGATCACCGACGACGTGTTCGAGGCCGGCGAGCGGATGCTGGTGTTCACCCACTTCGCAACCTGGGGTGAGCAGCTGGCTCGGCACCTGAGCGACCGCACGGGCGTGCCGATCGCGTGCTACCACGGTGGGCTGACGCGCACCGCCCGTGACGCCATGATCCGCGAGTTCCAGGAGGGCACGGGACCAGGCGCGCTGGTGCTGTCGCTGAAGGCCGGCGGCACCGGGCTGAACCTGACGTCGGCGAGTCACGTGGTGCTCTACGACCGGTGGTGGAACCCGGCCGTCGAGGACCAGGCCCGCGACCGCGCGTGGCGCATCGGCCAGGACAAGACGGTCATCGCACACCGCCTGGTGTGCCCGGGCACGGTCGACGAGCGCGTCGAGGAGGTCGTCGCCGGCAAGCGGCGGATCGCCGACCTGGCGCTGCCCAAGTCGAGCTCGGTCGACGACCTCGACAGCGACCAGCTGCGGCGCGCCCTGGGCATCGACACGGATGCGCTGTTGACCGACGAGTACGCCGACGCCGAACCGATCGGCGTGGGAGGGCGCACATCATGAGTGCCTCAAGTAGCGACAGCGGTAGGCACACATCATGACTCGGAGCAGGAGCCGCCGACGACGGAACCGTTCGGGCGGACAGCGCAACCGCAACCGCCAGCAGCGCATGGACGTCAGCTTCTGGGGCGGCTCGTCCGTGCTGCCCGACTCGCACGGCGACGTTCGCATGACGACCGACCCGGCCGCGGTGCCACGGTCGCTGGGGCCGCCGCCGCTGCCCGGCCACGAGATGGCGGCCGAGCACTACTTCGCGGCCGTCTACGATCGCGCGGTGACCACGGCGGGTGCGCTGGCGGCGGCCGGTGGACTGATCGATCCCGAGACGCTGGCCAGCGAGCTCGGTCAGTGACACCGGGCCGGGGAACGCGGAGGCCACCCCGGCAGAACGACTCCACGCGCACGCGCCACCGCGATGTCCGACATCTGCGGAGCGTGCTCGCCGCCAAGTCGCCGCTCGTCGGACAGACTGGTCGTGACGACGGACGGCGCTGGCGGCTGCCGGTGACAGGAGCGCGCGACGTGGAGCAGACGGGTACACAGGGCACGACGTCACGGGTCGCCGGCGCCACGCTTCCTGGCGTCGTGCTGGTCGGTCTGGCCGCCGCGCTGTGGGGCACCGACGGGTTGTTCCGTCAGGGGCTCGCGCTGGAGCTCGCGCCATCGGTGGTGGTCGCCTGGGAGCACGCGATCGTCGTGCTGCTGCTGATCCCGGTGCTCGGCCGGACCTCGCGGACGTGGCGGACCCTGCCGTCCCGGGATCGCGTCGCCGTGGCTGTGATCGGCATCGGCGCCTCGGCGGTCGCGACGATGCTGTTCACGGCCGCCTTCCGGTTCGGCGACCCGGTCACGCCGCTGCTGCTGCAGAAGCTGCAGCCGCTGATCGCCGTCGCCGGCGCACACGTCCTGTTGGGGGAACGGTTGACGCCGCGCTACTGGCTGTTCCTGGTCGGCGGGCTGGGCGGGGCGTGGCTCATCACGTTCGCCGATCCCGCCGGGATCACTGCGCCGGCCGCCGCTGCAGGTGCGCTGGCGGTCGGTGCCGCCACGCTGTGGGGTCTCGGGACGGTCCTCGGCCGTGGTCTGGCGACCGGCATCCCCTTCGTGGAGCTGACGGCCATGCGGTTCGTGTTCGGCCTGCCCGCGGCAGCGGTCATCGCCGTGTGGACCGGCGGTCCCGCGGCGCTGGTCGTCGGCTCCGACCAGCTGGGACCGTTGCTGTTGCTCGCCCTCATCCCCGGGCTCGCCGCGCTGCTGCTGTACTACCGCGGCCTGCGGACGACACCGGCGTCGGCCGCGACGATCGCCGAGCTCACGTTCCCGGTGACGGCCATCACGCTCGGCGCGGTCGTGTTCGGTTCGACGTTGACGCCCACACAGTGGCTCGGCGCCGGTGTCCTGGTCGCCACGATCACGGTCCTGGCGCTGCGCGCGCGACGGGGCAACCGCGGGGTCGGCATCGTGCAGCGCCACGACCCCCTGGTCGGGGGCGTCCCCGCGCCCGCGAACCGGCCGGCGTGAGCTGACCCGACCGCGGCGTCGGCCAGCATCGGCGGCGTCCGTGGCGACGTCCGTCGGAGCGGAGCGCGATCACCGAGTCATCCCGACGTGGACCTTCAGGCGTCGCGCGGGCCTCGGCCAGGCGTACCCACGCGTCGGCCGTGGGAGGTGAACTGATCTGGGGGCGCCACGCGCGGTAACCGTCCCCGTCGACACCGGTCGAGAACGCGATCGCCGGGACGCCGGTGATCCATCCCTCGATGGCGGCGCCGACGGTGCCCGACGACAGCGGGAACGCCGACCCGTGGTTGAGACCCAGGTTGATGCCCGACACCAGCACGTCCGGCCGTTCGTCGCACACCTGATGCACACCGAGCTGGGTCGCGTCGGCCGGGTAGCCGGTGCACGTCGTGATGGGCACGTCGCCGCGCCGGGTCGTGGCCAGCGCGACCTCACCGGTGCGCGACAGCGCCTTGCCGATCCACGACCGCTGGCGGTCCGGCACGACCACGGTGACGTCGCCCCTGCCGGCCAGCGTGCGGGCGAGCGGCACGAGCGCCGGAGAGTCCACGCCGTCGTCGTTGGTCAGCAGCATGCGGCGCATCGTGCGGTGCTCCGTTCCCCTCGGGGGACCCGGGCGGCCAGTCTGGCACCCGGCACCGGTCGGCCGTGGCGACCGGCCGCGTCAGTCGTTACGCAACGGTTACCCGGTCGCGAACCGGCTGCGAACCTGCCGTCCCATCCTCTACCTGACGGCATCGGACCCCCGGCGGACCGGTGCGACACCTGGATCGCGGCGCGTGCGATCCATCGACGCGGAGGGCGATCATGACCATCACGACATCGGCGGCGGCACCGGGCGTCGACCCACGCCGTCGCGGCGGACGCGGCGCACTCGTGTGGCTCGCGATCCTGACGCTGCTGACCGTGCTGGTCCCGGTCGGCTCGGCCAGGGCGTCGGACCACACCGTGCGCGTCAACGTGTACTTCACGCCGTCGGGCAGCGAGTGCGACGTGCTGGCGCGGTTCAGCCGCACCGTTGAGGCACCTGCGGTCCTGACCGGCGCGATGGAGGAGTTGTTGAAGGGACCGACCGAGGAGGAGGCGGCGAGCCGACCTCTGGCCACAGCGTTCTCGTCGGAGACGGCGGGCATGCTGCGGTCGGTCAGCCTGCGCGATGGGACCGCGCGCATCGACTTCGGCGACCTGCGCGAGGTGATACCCAACGCGTCGACGGCATGCGGATCGACCAGCCTGCTGTCGCAGCTCAACGCGACCGCCACGCAGTTCCCGACCGTCGACACCGCCCGCTACTCGATCAATGGCAGCGAGGCGACGTTCTACGAGTGGCTCGGTCGTGGCGTGCCTGTCGTCGCACCCGTCGGTGGCACGCGATCGGCGTTGACCAACCGGTCGATGGTCCGGCGCACGAGCGGTGCCGAGGCGACGCTGCGCACCATCCGCGCCGCGCGCCATGACGGCTACGACCGCATGGTGTTCGAGTTCGACGGCGGACGCCCCGCCTACACCATCCGCTACGCCGCCGTGGCGCGGCAGGGTGGCAGCGGCCGGCCGATCGCCACCAATGCCAACACTGCGCTGCAGATCGATCTGCAGGCCCGCACCATCGACCTCGACGAGATCGGCTTCCCCCGGTTGTTCAGCCCGGCGTCGTTGACCCCGAAGCTGCCGACACTGCGCACCGTGCGCTACGGCGGGCAGTTCGAGGGCCAGTCGACCTTCGGTGCCGGCCTGCGTGGCCGGACCGGCTTCCGGGTGATCGAGCTCGCCGGCCCGACGCGGATCGTCATCGACGTCAAGCATGGCGCACGGGTCCGCACGCTGCGACGCGGCATGCGTGGCGCCGACGTTCGCGACTGGAAGGTGCAGCTGAACACGGTCCAGCACGGTCACTTCGCCAGCAGCGCCAGGCCGCCCCAGCGCCCGCTGCCGATCGACGGCTACTTCGGCTACAACGCGCGCCGCGCGACCCGGGTGCTCCAACGCGCCGAGGGTGTGCGGGTCACCGGTACCGTGAACGCGGCGACCCGTGGCGCGATGCGTGGGGCGTTGCACCGGTCGTCGCGCATCTCGCCCTGAGCTGCACGTGCCTGCACCGGTGGGAGAGCCGTGCCCGGCCACTGCGGTGGCCGGGCACCGGCCCGCTCCCGCGTCCGGGGAGGCACCACCGACCAGCGGCGGCGAAGCTGCAATGATGCAGCCCGTGGCCGACATCCTGCTCGTCGAAGACGACCCCTCGACAAGCGAGGCGGTCGCCCTCGCGCTGTCCAGCTACGGACACCGCGTCGGCACGGCCGCCACGGGTGATGCGGCGATCGAGCAGTGGCGGCAGCGGCGCCCCGACCTGGTGCTGCTCGACGTGATGCTGCCGGGTCGCGACGGCCTGGAGGTCTGCCGCGAGATCCGCCGCACCGACCGTGTGCCGATCATCATGCTGACCGCCCGCAGCGACCCGATCGACGTCGTGCTCGGCCTCGAGTCAGGCGCGGACGACTACGTGACGAAGCCGTTCGAGATGCGGGTGCTGCTCGCGCGCATCAAGGCGGTGCTACGGCGGGGCGCCGGTGCGCCGGACGAGGGCGTGCGCCGGTTCGACGACGTCACGATCGATCCGACGGGCATGGTCGTCGAGAAGGCAGGCGAGGAGGTCCACCTCACGCCGACCGAGCTGCGCCTGCTGCTCGAGCTGTCGGCCCGCCCCGGGCAGGTGTTCACGCGGCAACTGCTGCTCGAACGGGTGTGGGAGTACGAGTACCTCGGGGACTCGCGTCTGGTCGACGTCTGCGTCCAGCGCCTGCGCGCGAAGATCGAGCCGGATCCGGCCGAGCCCACACTGATCCAGACGGTCCGGGGCGTCGGCTACAAGCTGGTGACGCCCCGGTGAGCAGACGTCCGCTGGGTCTGCGCGCCCGGCTGACCCTGACCTTCGCGATGGTCTCCGCGCTGGTCGCTGTCGCCGTCGCCGGCATCTCATTCGCGATCGTGCGAGGCGACACGTGGCGGTCGAACATCGAGCAGGCGTCACGCGAGGCGCGCGTCCACCTGGAGGACGCGGCCGCCACGCTCCCGCTCGAGCCGACGGCGCCACAGCTGCGCCGGTTCCTCACGCAGGTCAGGGCACGCAGCACCGCCGAGGTGGTCGCCACGCTGGGCGACAGGACGCTCACGACCGCGCCACGGTTCACGGCGGCGCAGGTGCCCGACGTCGTGCGTGGACCGGTCGCCAACGGCCGCGTCGTGGCGCAGCGGACGACCGCTGGCGGTGAGCCGGTCATCGTGGTCGGCGGCGCGGTGGTGCCCACCGGGCCGGAGCTGTACCTGTTCTTCCCGCAGCAGCGGACCGGCCAGGACCTGTCGCGTCTGGCCGCGGTGCTCGCCGCGACCAGCGGCGCGCTCGTCGTCGTGTCGGCCGCGGTCGGTGCGGCCGCCGCGTCCGGTCTGCTGCGTCCCATCGCGCGCACCCGGGCGGCCGTGCGTTCGGTCGCCGCGGGTGACCTCGACGCGCGCCTGGAGGTCGAGGGCGACGACGAGCTGGCCGAGCTCGCCCGCGCGTTCAACGCGATGACGGCGGCACTGCGCCGCAACATCGGCGAGCTGCGGGAGCTGGAGGCCGGGCAGCGCCGCTTCGTCTCGGACGTCTCACACGAGCTGCGGACGCCGCTGACGGCGCTCACGACCGCGTGCGAGGTGCTGGAGGCCAACACCGACGGCCTCACCGACGCCGGACGTCGCGCGGCACGGCTGGTCGTGGTCGAGAGCCGGCGGCTCGCCGCGCTGGTCGAGGACCTCATGGAGATCTCGCGCATGGATGCCGGGGCGGCGGAGGTGACCCTGGAACGGGTCGACGTGACGCGGGGGATCGCCGGCGCGTTGCGCTCGCGGGGGTGGGACGGCGACGTCCAGGTCCGCGGCGACGACGACGGCGTCACCGTGCTGATGGATGCGCGTCGTCTGGATGCGATCATCGGCAACCTCGTCGGCAACGCTCGGACGTACGGGGGCCCGCCGGTCGTCGTGACCGTCCGGTCGTCCGGCGACGACGTGTGCGTCGACGTGACCGACCACGGTGACGGCATCGCGCCGCATCACCTGCAGCGCATCTTCGAGCGCTTCTACAAGGTCGACCGGTCGCGCAGTGCGGGGGGCACGGGGCTCGGGCTGGCGATCGCCCGGGAGAACGCGCGGTTGCACGGCGGCGAGCTGACGGTGGTCAGCCAGCAGGGCGACGGGACCACGTTCACCCTCCGCCTGCCCCGTCGCGCGGCGGCGTGATCCATAGGTTCCACCCACCCGAGTGGGGTTCACCGACCGGACGCGTGGCGGAGTGGCGATGGCGTTCTCGAGCGTCTCAGTCGCGCTCCACTCCCTGCGGCTGCGGCGGTTCGACGGCTGACACGACGTCCGCCGGCTCGGGTTCGCACTGATGGCACTCGAGCTCCAGCGTGGTGTGGGCGATCGCGAAGCGCTCGGCAAGTTGGTCCTTGAGGATGTCGCCGTGGGCCTGGGCCTGGTGCAGGCTCGGACGACCCTCCAGCACGACGTGTGCCGACAGCGCCGTGGTCTCCGACGTCAGATGCCACAGGTGGATGTGATGCACCGATGCCACGCCCGCTGCCATCCCCAGCCACTGCTCCACCTCGGCGGCGTCGATCGAGTCGGGGGCGCCCTCGAGCAGCACGTGGGTGGTGTCGCGCAGCAGCCCCCAGGAGGTCCGGATCACCAACAGCCCGATGATGATCGACGCGGCCGGGTCGACCCAGTTCGCGCCGAAGGCGATCACGGCGACCGCGGCCACGATGACGCCGACCGATCCCGCCGCGTCGGCCAGCATGTGGGTGTAGGCGCCGCGCATGTTCAGGCTGCGACCGGACGCGCGCGCCAGCATGACGGCGCTGCCGACGTTGACGGCCAGACCCAGCACGGCGACGATCAGCACGCCGGTGCCGGCGACGTCCGGTGGATCCCCGATGCGACGGGCGCCCTCGAACAGGATCCAGCCGGCGGTGGCCAGCAGCAGCACGCCGTTGGCCTGCGCTCCCAGCACCTCGGCCCGCTGCATGCCGTACGTGTGCCGCACGGACGCCGGGCGGTCGACCAGGCGTTGCGCGACGAGCGCGATCGCCAGACCGGCCGCGTCCGACAGCATGTGGGCCGCGTCGGCCAGCAGTGCCAGCGAGCTGAACACCAGACCGCCGACGAGCTCGGCGACCATGAAGCCGCCGTTGAGCACCAGCGCGATCCACAGCGCACGGTCACGGCGCCGTGACAGATCCCGGTCCGCGGTCCGCCGAGGAACCTCGTGGTACCTACCCACGGTCATGCGTCACGTGGTCGATCGCGGTCGCCAGCAGGGTCCGGACGTGCCCGTCCCGGAGCGAGTAGTGCACGTGGCGACCCACCCGTCGGGCACGGACGACGGTGTGGGCGCGCAACAGCCGCAGAGCGTGCGACGTCGCCGACTCGCTCAGCCCACTGACCACGGCCAGGTCTGTCACGCAGAGCTCGTCGCTGCTGAGCAGCGCGGCGAGCAGCCGCAGCCGGCCGGGATCGCCCAGCAGCGCGAAGACGTCGGCCAGACGGCCGATCTGATCGTCGTCGGGTTGGTCGCGCAGCACGGCCGCGACCAGTTCGTGGTCGGTGCCCGGCGGTGGCCGGAGCGTGGCGTGCTGCTGCATGACATCGCCACCAGATCGTATGAACAGATCCTCACATGTTAGCGGCTGTTGGCGCATCCTCGGGCCCGTGCCCGCGGCCGCGCACGCCCGGCGATGTCAGACTGCCGTGGTCGTATGGCGACCCACTCGTTCCTCCCCCCGCCGACGTCGTCGGTGCCCGACGACGTCGTCCGGCGTGCCCGGCTGTCCGTGGCGGTGCTGTTCTGCGTCAACGGCCTGATCATCGCCAACGTCGTGCCGTGGCTTCCGGCCATCAAGAGCGAGCTGGATCTCACCAACACCGCATTCGGCGTCGGGTGGGCCGCCGGACCGCTGGGTGGGCTGGCGCTCGGCGCCGCCGCGGGCGCACTGACCGCCCGCTTCGGATCGGGGCGGACGGCGACCGTGTGTGCGGTGCTCGGTACGGCGACGATGCCGTTGGTGGCCGTGGCACCGACCTGGCTGGCATTCGCGGGCTCGCTGTTCGCGATGGGCGCGGCCGACGCGGTGACCGACGCCGCGATGAACGCACATGCGCTGCGGGTCCAGCGGCGCTACGGCCGCAGCATCATCAACAGCTTCCACGCGCTGTGGAGCGCGGGCGCCGTGGCCGGCGGCCTGATCGGTGCCACGGCGGTCGGGCTCGACGTCCCGCGGGTCGCTCACCTGACCGGTGTCGCGCTCCTGCTCACCGTCGTGCTGCTGGTGTCGGCACGCTGGCAGCTGCCCGGCCACGAGGAGACGGAGCGGACGGCGCAGACCGGGGCGTCGCCGAACCCGGTCGCCGGTCCGCCGCCGGAACCCGAGCCCGCCGCCGACGGACACGGGGGCCGGGGCGTGCTCCAGGCGCTGCGCACCGCGCCCTGGCTGCTGCTCGGGTTGGCCGCGCTGCCCACCATGGGTGGCGCGGTCGAGGACTCGGCCGCGTCCTGGGCCGCCGTGCACCTGCGCGAGACGCTCGGGGCCGGACCCTTCGTGGCCGGCCTCGGCTTCGTCGCCGCACAGACGCTGATGGTCGTGGGTCGCGTGACCGGCGACCGGTTCGTCGACCGTTTCGGCGCGGCGCGCGTGGCCCGGACCGGCTCTCTGCTGGCCGCCGTCGGCATGCTCGCAGCTGCGGCGGGACCGGTGCCGGCCGTCGTGATCGCTGGTTTCGGACTGGCCGGTCTGGGTGTGGCGACACTGTTCCCGCTGGGGTTCGCCGCCGCCGGCGACATCCCCGGCGTCCGCAGTGCGGACGGCATCGCGATCGCGTCGTGGATCGCCAGGTTGAGCTTCCTGATCGTGCCGCCGCTCATCGGCGTCGTCGCCGACGATGCGGGCCTGCGGTGGGGGCTCGGCCTGGTTCTGCTCTGCGCGCTGGCCGCTGCCGCACTGTCGGGGCTGCTGCCGGGCCGCCGCGACTGAGCCACCCACCACGTTCGCTGGGCCGCCCAGTGGGAACGACTTCCAAACAGCGCCCAACCGTTCGGCCGATCGGACCTGTCATGAACCTGCAGTCACTTCTCAACGACGCCACCTGCCACATCCTTCTCGTCGTCATGGACGGACTCGGTGGATACGCCGACGCGCAGTTCGACAGCGAGCTCGAGCAGGCCGAGTCCCCCAACCTCGACCGGCTGGCCGCCGAGGGCATCGTCGGTCTCACCCTGCCGACGGGCCCCGGCATCACCGCGGGCTCCGGTCCCGGTCACCTCGCTCTGTTCGGTTACGACCCGACCGAGTACGAGCTCGGCCGCGGCGTGCTGTCGGCCACCGGCGTCGAGTTCGACCTGCAGCCCGGCGACATCGCCGCGCGCGGCAACCTGTGCCTGCTCGACGACGACGGCAACGTCACGGACCGCCGTGCGGGGCGCATCGCCGACGACAAGGCGCAGGCACTGACCGATGTGCTCAACGACGAGGTCAGAGTCGATGGCGTCGAGGTGACGTTCCGGCACATCTCGTCGCACCGGGTGCTGTGCGTGGTCCGCGGGGACGGGCTCGACCACCGCATCGCCGACCTCGACCCCCAGAAGACCGGCGTACCGCCGAAGGATCCTGCGCCGCTCGACCCCGCTGCCGAACACACCGCGGACGTGCTGCGCAACGTCGACAGCGCGATCCGCGACGCGCTCGCCGATCAGGACGGGGCCGACGCGTTGCTGCTGCGAGGGTTCGACACGCACCACGATCTTCCGAGCTTCGCTGACCGCTACAGGCTGCGCGCCGCGACTGTCGCGATCTACCCGATGTACCGCGGTGTCGCCAAGCTGTGCGGCATGGACACGCTGCCCAAGCCCTCCGGCCTCGACGGGCAGGTGGAGTCGCTCCGCGAGCACTGGAACGACTACGACTACTTCTTCATGCACCACAAGAAGACCGACGAGGCCGGCCACGACGGCAAGCGCGACGAGAAGGTCGCGGCCATCGAGGAGCTCGACGCCATCGTCCCCGACCTGGTCGCCCTCCAGCCCGACGTGATCGCGGTCACCGGTGACCACTCGTCGCCCACGCAGCTGTCGGGACACTCCTGGCACCCGGTGCCGACGCTGCTGTGGGGTCCTCACGTCGGACGCGACGACGTGGCGAGCTTCGGGGAGCGCGCGTGCGCCGGCGGGCTGCTGGGTCAGCGTCCGACGATGGACCTCATGCCGATCATGCTGGCCAGCGCCGGCAAGCTCGAGAAGTACGGCGCGTGACGCGGTGACGTCGGCGACGGGCCTTCCGGTCCCGCCGACGTGCGCGACGCGGAGGGGGTCGCATGGCACTGCCCGAACTGCAACGACCGCGCAAGCTGCGCGACGGCGACCAGGTGCGTGTGATCGCCCCCTCGCGCAGTCGCGGCATCATCGGACGCGCAGGGCACGACGCGACCAACGACCGCCTGCGGTCGCTCGGGCTCGAGATCACCTTCGGTGCGCGCGTCGACGAACATGACGCGTTCGACTCCTCGGCCGTGTCCTCCCGGATCGCGGACCTGCACGACGCCTTCGCCGACCCCGACGTCGCCGGGATCCTCACGGTCATCGGCGGCTTCAACAGCAACCAGTTGCTCGAGCACCTCGACTGGGACCTGATCGGTGCCAACCCGAAGGTCTTCTGCGGCTACAGCGACATCACGGCGTTGAACCACGCGCTGCTGGCCCACACCGGGATGCTCACCTACTCAGGTCCGCACTGGTCGAGCTTCGGGATGCGTGATCACTTCGCGGACACGTTCGACTGGTTCCGTCGCACCGTGTTCGCGCCGGGTGCCGGCGGCCACGACGGCCCGCTCGCGCTGTGGCCGGCGGCGGAGTGGACCGACGACGCCTGGTTCCTCGACCAGGATGACCGCCATCCGCAGCGCAACGACGGCTGGTGGTCGCTCGGTGGTGACGGCGTGGTGACCGGTCGCATCATCGGCGCGAACCTGGCGACGCTGTCATTGCTGCCCGGCACGCCGCACATGCCGGACCTCGAGGCGTGCGTGCTGGTCCTCGAGGACGACTTCGAGTCGCAGCCACACCACTTCGACCGTCTGCTCCACGCGCTGCTGCAGCACCTCGCGCACGTGGGTACGCAGGTGCGCGGCGTCGTCATCGGCCGCTTCCAGCGCGACAGCCACATGACCCGCGAACTGCTGACCCGCATCACCGACATCCCGGCGCTGCGTGGGCTGCCGATCGTGGCCAACGCCGACTACGGCCACACGTCGCCGATGTTCACCCTTCCCATCGGCGGTGAGATCGAGGTGCGCGTCGACGGCGACGACATCGGACTGCGCCTGCTCACCTACTGACCCGGCAGGCGCGGCCGCGCGCCGGGTCAGTAGATCCCCGACGTCAGTCGATCTGGCCGCGGATCTCTCCGCCCGGCGAGCTCAGCGTGTGGACGTTCACGTAGATCTCACCGGCGCGCATCGCCTCGATCAGCGCGTCGAGGCCGGCACCCGCGAGGTCGCCCACGAGATCGTCAGCCGTGATCGTCCCGGTCGCCAACGTGCCCTGCGTGCGTCCTGGGATGAGCTGCGGTGGCGGTCCATCCGGATACAGCCACACGACGATACCGCCGTTGGCGCCAGCCTCACCCAGGTGCAGATGGGCCATCAGCACGTCGGAGATGTTCGCCACGTTGAGCCGGTAGGAGATCGCGTCACCGTCGTCGTCGACCTGGAAGATCGCCTGTCCCTGGGCGTCGGTATCGACGGCAGGCACCTCTTCGGCGCCGGTCAGGTGGGTCGTGAAGTTCTCCGGTGCGGCGCTGGCCGGTGAGGCGATGCCAGCCAGGGTCATCATCATCACCAGGACGAGCAGTCTGATCCGTCGCATCGCGTGCCCCTCGTTCGCGTACCGATGTGCGCCGCTCCCGCCGGACGGGAGCCCGAGGGGCGGCGCCGTTGTGTGGAAGACTACGCACAGAGTGACGCCGCAGTTCAAATCGATCTGGCGCCGTCACAGCCCGTCCCGGCCGGCCACGGCGCCGCACCGGTCCCGGGCGGTCCGGTATCGTGCGGTGTGATGGATGCGTTCTCCGCCTCGGCCATGACGCACATGTTCGTCGTCGCCGACGCGCAGGCCGGTCGGGACTGGTACGTGAACGTGCTCGACGCGACGGTGTACGGAGAGTACGGCGGCACGTCGGTGGTGCTCGACCTGCTCGGCAACTGGTTGCTGCTCGTCACGGGTGCGGGACCGACGCCGGACAAGCCGGGCGTGACGTTCGCACCACCGGCGGACCCGGACCGCGTGAGTGCGGAGCTGATCTTCCGCGTCACCGACTGTCGCGCGACGTACGAGCTGCTACACGGCCGCGGCGCGGACTTCCTGACCGAACCGGTCGATCGCGGCGGCGAGATCCGCGCGTTCTTCCGCGACCCCGACGGCCACCTGCTGGAGATCAGCGAACTGACCTGAGCACCCGGGGCGCCCGGTCGCCGGTGTGGGCGCAACCCGGGGTGCTGTGCTCAGCTCGGCGGTGGTGGCGGAAACCTCCCCACGGCGTTCACAGGTCCTCCACATCTGCTGGCGACCATTGCCTCACACAACGACGAGGGACCACCGGTCCCGAGAGGAGGCAACGATGGGACGCAGTGGATTCGCACCCGTGGCGCTGGTCGGCTTCGGAGCGTTCGTGCTCGGTGCGATGATGTTCGGTGGCGCGGCGACCGCGGGAGCGGCGTCGGTCGGCGCCGCGGTCATGTGGCCGTTCTTCATGCTGCTCAAGCTGGCGTTCTTCTTCCTGCTGTTCGGGTTCATCGCCCGGGCGTTCTGGGGGAGGGGCTCCGGCCGGCACGGTCACCACCACGGCCCGCACCGCGGGAACGGCCCCGGCCGGCACGGCTGGTCCGGCGATCCCTGGGCGCCGCCGTGGTCGGACGGTCCCCGGGGACGTGACACGGGCGACAGTGACGACCGCGACGAGGTCCGCGACCCGCGCGCATGGTTCGAGCAGCGCGCGGAGGACTGGCACCTCAAGGCCCACGCACGCATGGACATCGACCGTGAGGTCCCCGACCCCACGCGCGACGACACCGACAACCGCGACGTCATCTGACATGTCGGCCACAATGGCCGGCATGGCGACCGTCCTCGTGGTCGACGACGAGCTGAGGATCACCCGCCTGGTGCGCGACTACCTGCGCCAGGCGGGCTTCTCGGTCGTCGAGGCGTCCGACGGGCCCGGCGCGCTGCAGGCGGCCCGCGACCACGCGCTCGACGCGATCGTGCTCGACCTCGGCCTGCCCGGCATGGATGGCCTCGACGTCACACGCGAGCTGCGCGCGGCCTCGAACGTGCCGATCATCATCCTGACCGCCCGCACCGAGGAGTCCGACCGGATCGTGGGGCTCGAGCTCGGTGCGGACGACTACGTCACCAAGCCGTTCAGCCCCCGCGAGCTGGTCGCGCGGCTGCGCGCGGTGCTCCGACGCGTCGACATGGCGGACCCCGACACCCGTGTGCTGCGTGTCGGCGCGGTCGTCGTCGACCGCCCGAAGATGCGGGTCACAGTGGGCGGTGACGAGGTCGACCTGACCCCCACCGAGTTCGAGCTGGTCGCCACGCTGGCGGCCCAGCCCGGCCGTGTGTTCACGCGGGCGCAGCTGCTCGACGCGGTGCACGGGGTCGCGTTCGAGACCTACGAACGGGCGGTCGACGCGCACGTCAAGAACATCCGGCGCAAGCTGGAGCCCGATCCCCGCCGACCGCGGTACGTCCAGACCGTCCACGGCGTCGGCTACCGGTTCAGCGATGCGTGATCGCGACGGTGACCGGAACGGACCGTCGAGGCCGCGGTGGTCCATGGACGACGGCGGTCACGGGCAGCGGCTCCGGGGCGGTCCGTGGCACGAGGCGCGGCGTGGCGGGCCGCCGTGGCGCAGCGGTCAGCCACCACCGTGGTGGCCCGACGGTGAGCCGTGGCCGCCGCGCCACGGCCCCGGCAGCCAGGAATGGGCGGCCTTCGGGCGGCGGGTCGGGCGCAAGCTGCTGGCGGTCGTGCTGCTCGTCCTCGCCGCGCCGGTCTTCCTGGGGCTGGTGGTGGCGTCCACGATCGGCGGCGCCGACGGGGCGCTGGCGGTCGCGGCGGTGTGGATCGTCATGGCGGTCCTCGTCGCCGGCGCAGCGACGGTGCTGTGGAGGACATGGGCGCCCATCCGCCGGCTGATCGGTGCCGCCGGGCGGTTGGCCGATGGCGACTACGACACGCGGGTCGACGCGACGGGCCCGGTGCTCACGCGACCCGTGCTCGCCTCGTTCAACCGCATGGCGGCCAGACTCCAGGCGGCCGACGAGCAGCGTCGCCAGCTGCTGGCGGACGTCGGTCACGAGCTGCGGACGCCGCTGACCGTCCTTCGCGGCGACCTCGAGGCGATGGTCGACGGCGTGCGGCCGGTCGACCCCGACCACCTGCGCCAGCTGCTGGACGACATCGCCGTCGTGGAACGGCTGCTCGACGACCTGCGGACGTTGAGCCTGGCCGAGTCCGGGGCACTCGTGCTCCACCGTGAGCCGAGCGACATCGGGGAGGTGGCACGGGACGCGGTCGACCACCTCGCGCGTGTCGCCATCGACGAGGAGGTGCAGCTGCGGGTCGACGCCGTGCCCGTGCCGGTGATCGACGTCGATCGGGCGCGGATCCACCAGGTCGTGTCGAACCTGGTCGGCAACGCCATCGGAGCGACACCCCCGGGTGGTGACGTCACCGTCGTGGTCCGTGAGGGGGCCGGGGGCGTGGTGCTCGACGTCCGCGACACCGGCGTCGGCATCCCCACCGACCAGGTCGATCTGGTGTTCGAACGCTTCCACAAGGGCGCCGGGTCGTCGGGCACGGGGTTGGGGCTTACCATCAGCCGTGACCTCGTCGCGGCGCACGGAGGAACGCTCGACATCGCCGAGACCTCACCCGCGGGCACCACCATGCGGATCACACTGCCGGGCGGGTGACGGCCAGGTCCGGTCCACCGAGCACAGGCCGGCGACGGGGGGTCAGGCGCCGCCGCTGCGGGAAGGGTCCACAGGACCCGTCCCCCGTGCGAGAGGATGCCGCCCGTGGCCGATGACCAGCGCTCCGAGATGATCGTGGACACGCTGCAGTCGATGTTCTCGGAACGGATGGCCGCGGCGCCCGACGCGTTCCGCACGCGGTTCCGCAAGATGGCGCGCGACCCGTTCGCGTTCTACCGCGGTTCGGCGATCCTGTTCTTCACCGACCTCGGACCCGAGGGATCGTTCGGCGGCCGCGACGGCCGGTGGATGGCCGAGCACGGCGATCGCGTCTGGATCCAGGGCGATCTGCACTGCGAGAACTTCGGGACGTACATGGACGCCGACGGCCGGCTCGTGTTCGACGTCAACGACTTCGATGAGGCCTACCTCGGGCCGTGGACGTGGGACCTGCGGCGGTTCGTCGCCAGCCTCGCGCTGGTGTGCTGGCTGAAGGCGCTGCCCGATGATGTGATCGATGATCTGGTCGCCCACTACGTGCGGTGCTACGTCGACCAGGTCAACCACTACGTCGACGTCCACGACGACACCGAGTGGGCACTGACGCTCGACAACGCGCAGGGCGCCGTGCTGCACACGCTGCAGCAGGCCAAGCTGCGGACCCGGGCGACGATCCTGGATCTCGGGACGATCGTCGAGAACTACCAGCGCCGCTTCGCCGACCACTCGTCGGTCGCCACGTTGGAGGACGAGGACCGCACGCGCGTGCTCGACGCGTTCGAGTACTACAAGGAGACGATCCCCGACAGCAAGCGGGACGTGCGGGTGCGCTTCGCTGTGCTCGACGTCGTGCGCAAGGCCGGCATCGGCATCGGCAGTGCGGGACTACCGATGTACAACGTGCTGATCGAGGGGTCGAGCCAGGCAGTCGGCAACGACGTCGTCCTGTCGATCAAGCAGGCCAACGCCGCGGCGCTCGGGAAGGTGGTCGACGACGAGCAGATCCGCGACCACTTCGAGCATCACGGGCACCGAACCGCTGTCTCGCAACGGGCGTTGCAGGCGCACGCCGACCGGTACCTCGGATGGACCGACCTCGACGGTCAGGGCTGCGTCGTCAGCGAGTACTCGCCCTACGAGCTCGACCTCGAATGGGACGAGCTCAACACCCCCGAGGAGATGGCGACGGTGGTCGACCAGCTCGGTCGCGCCACCGCCAAGATCCACTGCGTCGCCGACGACGACAGCGACACCGATCTCGTCAACGTCAGCGTGGAGGACGTCATCAGCGCGGGGGTGCACGACGACGTCGACGGACTGACCGACGAGCTCACCGACTTCGCCCGCGGCTACGCCGAGCAGGTGCGCACCGACCACCAGCTGTTCGTCGACGCGTTCCGGCACGGTGCGTTCACCGACGTGGCGCCGACCACGGACGCCTGACGACGTGCACAACTCGTGTCGCCGTGCATCGACGTCGGCGGTCGCTACACCCGCGACGTCGCCCCGTCGACCAGCGGGATCGGAGGGTGGGAGGCTCGCGGACGTGCGCTACCGGGTGGCGCCGTCACCCGCCGGCGTGGGCGCATCGCCCAACGGCGCGGAGACCGTCATCGGCTCGGCTGCCGACCCGGCGCGGATGCACTCGACCAGGTGCTCCTCGGCCGACACCGTCGCGCCAGGCCACACCACGCAGCGCTCGACGTCGCCGTCGACGGTGGCGCCCTCGCCGATCACGGAGGCGCCACCGGACGCGTGCAGGTTGGCCCGGAGATAGTCCGACGGTGTGCCGCAGTCGATGGCGGTGCCGAGGTGGCCGACGAGATCCAGGCGGCCCGCCGCCAGTTCGGGGCGCCACAGGACCTCGTACAGGCCGGTCGGTTCCGCTCGCAGCTTCGACACCGACGCCCACGGCAACAGGCACACACCCACGTAGCGGACCGGCGCGCCGTCGTGGACGAAGTCGCCGCCCCCGTCGGTCGGGGTGACCAGCAGCCGGCAGCGCTGGCGGTCCCAACCGGCCATCAGGCGGTCGAGCGTCCCGCCCCCGGTCGGCGCCGTGAGGTAGGCGTCCGCGTTGACCAGCAGGACGTCACGACCGTCGATCCACGCGCCCAGCTGCCCCAGCGCGCCGGCCGTACCCAGTGCGCGGGGACGCTCGACGGACAGATGGGCCGTGGCGCCGACGTGGGTCACGATCTGATCGGCGAGGTGGTGGCAGTTGACGGCGACGTCGTCGGTCCAGCCGCGCAGGTGCTCAAGGGCGCGGTCTACCAGGGCGACGTTGCCGACAGGGCACAACGCCTTCGGGCGCAACTCGGTGAGTGGCCGTAGCCGCGTACCGGCGCCCGCGGCGAGCGCGATGCCGACGAGATCGGTCACGCGGCGCCCACGACCCTGCCGTCCGTCGCACCGGCGACTCCGACCCGTCCCAGCAGATCCATGATCTCGCGGGTCGGTCCGTCAGCGCCGACGAGCACCTGGTCCGGTGGCAGCCAGCTGGCCTCCCGCGCCTCGCCTCCCACAATGACCGACGGTCGCTCGTCGACCGCGATCCGGTAGATCACGTCCACGCGGCGGACACGGGCGTTCACCTTCACGCTGAGCGGCAGGCCGACCTCGACGCGCAGGCCCGTCTCCTCGCGGACCTCACGCTCGACACCCTCGGCCGCCGACTCTCCGCGATCCAGCAGGCCGCCGGGCAGGCTCCACCCGGGTCGGTGTGGCTGGCGCAGCACCAGGTACCGACCGTCGTGATCGATGGCACAGACGGCTCCTACCGTGAAGCTCGGCGTGCCGCTGCGTACCAGCATCCGCCGGACCGGTGGAGGCAGCCGGCGGAAGACCGTGAGCACCACGGTGTAGGCGCGCCAGGCCAGGCCACGCGACGGTGTCATGGCCGTGCCCTGTCTGGGATCTCGGCTGAAGACATGGAGCGACAGCCTATGGCCGACGGCGGCGGGCGGCGACGCATCCATCGCAGCAGGCGTGGACGTGTCAGGCTGGGGTAGATCTGTCGCGCCACGTGCGTGGCACGTCGGAGGTCGGACGTCGACATGGGCGTGGTCAACAGATCTCAGGTCGCCCTGCCTGAGGACAGCCGGGACCGGGCGAAGCGTCTGGCGACGCTGTCGCTGGGCGCGTTGGGCGTGGTCTACGGCGACATCGGCACGAGCCCGCTGTACGCGTTCCGGGAGTCGTTCGCCGAACGTGCGATCGAACCCGACCCCGCCAACGTCCTCGGAGTGCTGTCGCTGATCCTGTGGTCGCTGATCATCGTGATCTCGATCAAGTACCTGGTCTTCGTGATGCGCGCCGACCACGATGGTGAGGGCGGCATCCTCGCGCTGACGGCGCTCGTGCCACGGTCGGGCGACTACCACGGCAAGGGTCGGCGGCGGGCGCTGGTTCTGGTCGGCCTGTTCGGCACGGCGCTGCTGTACGGCGACGGCATGATCACCCCGGCGATCTCGGTGCTCTCGGCCGTCGAGGGGGTCTCGGTCGCGACCGATGCGCTCGACCCGCTGATCATCCCGATGGCCGTCGCCATCCTCGTCGGCCTGTTCGCGTTCCAGCGGCGGGGAACCGGTGCGGTGGGCGCCGTGTTCGGTCCGGTCATGGTCGTGTGGTTCGCCACACTCGCGATCCTCGGCGTCGCGGGCATCGTGGCCCATCCTTCGGTGCTGGCGGCGGTCAGCCCCACCTATGGCGTGGCGTTCTTCGCTGCCAACGGCTTCACCGGCGTGCTCGTGCTCGGATCGGTGTTCCTGGTCGTCACCGGCGGCGAGGCGTTGTACGCCGACATGGGCCACTTCGGACGCCGGCCCATCCAGGCCGCATGGTTCGCTGTCGTGCTCCCCGGGCTCGTGCTCAACTACTTCGGCCAGGGTGCGCTGCTGCTTGATCGTCCGGAGGCGATCGACAACCCGTTCTATCGCCTGGCCCCCGGGTGGGCGACGGTGCCGCTGGTCGTGCTCGCGACCATTGCGACGGTCATCGCGTCGCAGGCGCTCATCAGCGGTGTCTTCTCGCTGAGCATGCAGGCCGTACAGATGGGCTACCTGCCGCGGTTGCGCGTCCGTCACACGTCCGAGGAGCAGGAGGGGCAGGTCTACATCCCCGGGATGAACTGGACGCTGATGATCGCCTGCATCGGCCTGGTGCTGGGGTTCCGGACGTCCAGCGGCCTTGCGGCCGCCTACGGTGTCGCCGTCACCACGACCATGGTGGTCACGACGCTGCTGTTCTACGTGGTCGCGCGCGAGCAGTTCGGGTGGTCACCCCGTCGGACGCTGGCGCTGTGTGCCGGCTTCCTCGTCGTCGATCTCGCCTTCTTCGTCGGCAACATGTTCAAGATCCCGGACGGGGGCTGGTTCCCACTCGTGGTCGGCGCGGTGGTCTACACGCTGATCACGACATGGCGCCGGGGACGGTCCGTCGTCGGTGCGCGGCAACGCAAGGGCCTGGTACCCGTCGACGGCTTCATCGGGCGGCTCGATCCCAACACCCCGCGCGTGCCGGGCACCGCCTACTACCTGACCGCGGACCCCGCCCAGATCCCGGCGTCGTTGCTGGTCAACCTCCGTCACAACAATGCGCTGCACGAGCGCATCGTGCTGCTGCACGTGCACCTCGCCGGTGCAGCGCACGTGCCGTGGGCCCGTCGGGCGAAGGTCGAGCGCCTCGATAAGGGGTTCGCGCGTGTCACCCTGCGCTACGGGTTCCGCGACCAGTTCGACGTGCCCGAGGCCCTGAAGCGGAAGGTCTTCCATCGCACGGGGTTCGATGACGACGACATCACCTACGTCGTCGGGCACGAGGACGTGCACGCGACCGACCGGCCCGGCATGCCCCTGTGGCGAGAGCGCCTGTTCGTCGTGATGAACCGCAACGCCTCGAACGTCACGCAACTGTTCCACCTGCCACTGCAGCGGGTGATCGAGATCGGAAGCCCGGTCGACATCTGACGGCGGCCGCCGTCACGCCTGCGCGACCACCCGTCCCGCCAGACGCAGCAGCCCGATCACGATCGCCAGGGCGGCGACGGCCTCACCGCGCAGGGCGCCGTGCGACCGGTCGATGCGTCGCAGCGCGAGCACGCCCAGCAGCGGCGCTCCGATCATGCCGGCCTCGAACAGGGTGAACGCCAGCGCCACGAGCGCCAGGGCACTCATCCGTGCGCGGACGTAGATCGGGCGCTGCAGGGGTGCCGGCGCGGGTGCCGCACCCGCCGGGTTGCGGTGGTCATCAGCGGCGGGCGCGCCACGTCTGCGTGCGCGGCGGCGCGCGTGTGCCGCAACGGGCTGCGCACGCGGCTCGTGCTGATCCGGGTGGTGCACCGGCTGACGGGCACCGCCCGCCTCATCCCAGCGCTGTGGAGCGGGCTGCCGCCCCGGCCCGGCCGACCGTCGGCCGGTCGCTGTGTGGGGCGTGCGCAGCGCCGCAGTCCGCACGCGCGGTGGCCACGCATCGTCAGAGGTTCCGGTCGATCCGACCGCGGCACGCAGTTCCGTGAGCAGCGCGTCCAGTGACGCGAACCGGTCGTCGGGGTCCCTGGCCGTCGCGGTGGTCACGACGTGGTCCACGGCCGGGGTGATGGCGGGCAGGACGGCGCTCGGCGCCGGGACCTGTTCGCGGGCGTGGCGCAGCGCGACCGCCATCGGGACCTCCGCCGGTAGGGGCGTCTCGCCTGTCAGCGCCTCGAATGCGATGATGCCCACCGAGTACTGGTCGCTGGCCGCCGTCGCCGCCGACCCCAGCACGACTTCGGGCGCCATGTACTGCACGCTGCCCAGCAACGTGCCGGCGGGCGTCAGACTCGTCGAGTCGAGCGCACGCGCGATGCCGAAGTCGGCCACGCGGACCCGTCCCTCGGGGTCGTGCAGGAGGTTCTCAGGCTTGACGTCGCGGTGCACGAGGTCGACGGCGTGGACGGCCCCGAGCCCCGCGCACACACCGGTCAGCTCATCGAGCAGCATCGCTGGCGACAGACGCGCCCGCCGGACCAGCTGCTCGCGCAGCGACGGCCCGTCGACGAGCTCCATGACGATGAACGGCTGGTCATCGTGCTCGTCGGCGTCCAGGACCGCCACGACGTTCGGGTGGCGGACGCGCGCGGCGTGACGCGCCTCCGCGTGGAACCGCGCGCGCACCTCGTCGTCCTCGGCCAGGTGGGGGTGCAGCAACTTGACGGCCACCGCGCGGTCCAACCGCACGTCCCAGCCGCGGTGGACGGTGCCCATCCCGCCCGCGGCGATCCGGGCGTCCACGCGGTACCTGCGCGCCAGCACGGTCGCCGCCCGGGCGGGTCCCGCGTTCTGGACCGGCATGTGTCCGTCCTCTCCGCCGACGTCCGGCGCGGTCCGGCGCCGGACGACCAGTGCCTACCCAACATGATGCGCGACGTGCATGGTCGCGGCAAAGGGTCGGGGCCGCTGGTGCCGGTCAGTCTGTGGAGGGTGGGGGAGCAACGAAGTCGAGCAGTTGCTCGACCGCCCCGACCAGGGCCGGCTCCAGGTCCGCGTAGCTGTTGATCGAGCGGAGCAGGCGACGCCAGAACGCGGGCGGATCGGCGTCGACACGAAGGGCGCGGCAGACGCCCTCCTTCCACGCCTGGCCTGGCGGCACGGTCGGCCAGGCCGTCATGCCGAGCGTGCGTGGCCGCACGCCCTCCCAGACGTCGACGTAGGGATGCCCGGTGATCAGCACCTGCGGATGGGTGATCGCCGCCGCGATGCGATGCTCCTTCGTGCCGGGCACCAGGTGGTCGACCAGCACGCCGAGCCGACGCTGCGGTGCCGGCCCGAAGGCGCGCACGGCATCGGCGAGGTCGTCGATGCCACCGAGTGGCTCGACCACGACGCCGGCGTCGCGCAGATCGTCGCCCCACACCTTCTCGAGCAGTTCGGCGTCGTGGGTGCCCTCGACGTAGATCCGGCTGGCGCGTGCCACTCGGGGCGCCGACCGCGGCGTCGCCACCGATCCCGACGCCGTCAAGGGCGATGTCGCGGAGGTCGGGGCCGGCCGCGGTCGCACCAGCGTCACGGCGCGACCGTCGATCCGGAACGCTCCGGGACTCAGGGGGAAGTGGCGCTGGCGGCCACGCAGGTCGCGCAGGGTGATCGCGGATCCGTCGACGGCGACCACCTGACCTGCGAACCCGGTGACGCGGTGCTCGACCTGCAGTCCCGGCTCGGCGGGGATCTCCGGCGGTCTGGCGTCGCGGCGCGCACGCCGGGCGGCGAGGACATCACCGCCGTAGCGGTCAGGGGACGGTCCGCCCGTGCGGTGGTTGGGGGTGGAGCGCTTCGACACGTCGGCCGACGCTAGCGGACGCGGCCGTCGAGCCGTGGGATCCGCGGTCGCGATCAGTTGGACTTGTCCTCGATCTCCCAGGCGTGGTCGAGCACGTGCCAGGCCAGCCGCCGAGCGGCGTAGCGTGGTGGCCAGCCCCTGGTCCCGTTCAGGGGATCGGCCGTCCGGCTGTCGCGGAGCACGCCGTACAGATCCTCACGCATCGCGGCCGGTGCGCCCGGCTCGGCGAAGCCCGTCGGTGTGTAGCGCACACCGAGCTGGCGCGCGTAGGAGCGCTCGGACTCGGCGACGTGCTCTGCGATCTCGTCCCTGTCGCGGCCGCCCCCGCGCGGGCCCTTGCGCAGCTCAGCCGGAGCGGACGCGACGACGCGGTCGAAGATGCGCCACGAGGCCGCCAGCAGATCAGCGTGACGACGGGCGGTCGTGGCGTCCCACGGCTGCCGGTCCACGTCGGGGATCGCATCCGGGGCGCCGAAGTCCGTGGCACCGGAACCGCGCACGTGCTCGACCACCTCGAGGTCGCCCACGACGTCGTCGGACGCAGATGCGTGGGGGAACGCGAAGGCGGCCTCGGCGGCCACGGCCGCGTAGCGCTCGGCATAGGAGGCGAGCAGCGCGATGGCCGCGTCGTCGCCCTGCGCCACGCGGCACCAGCCCGGCCAGTCGACGGCGCACGCGAACGTCTTCCGCGCGCCATGCTCCAGGTAGATGGCCGTGGTCATCGGCGGCGGTCGTCGACACCGTGCTCCGGGGATGGCGGGGTCTCATCCCCCGCGTCATCACCCGAGGCGGCGACCGCCGCTGTGAGGACCCGGATGCGGCCGCGTGCGGCGTGCACCTCGACGGCGTCGTCGTCGATGCCCAGGTGTGCGGCGATCTCACCCACCGACCAGCCCGCGGCGGTCATCCGCAGCACGTCCTTGGCCGTGCCCTCCGGTACGACGTCGAGCAGTTCCTCGACGGCTTCCCACGCCACCACCGTCTCGGCGGGGTCCTCGGCGCGCAGCGGATCCATGCGGAGAGCTTATGCGCGGTCGTCGACGCGGTCGAGTCGCGATCTGACGCCTGCGCCGCGGCCCGCCACCGGTCGCTCGCACGCGAGGGTGCAGTGATCCGCAGCGTCAGCGGATCATCCGCCACACGTCGTGGGCGATGACACGCAGCGTCTGCACGCCGAGGCGGAGCAGTTGCAGGCGGCTGCTGCGGGGCAGGTCCGACATCCCGGCGTGGCCCATCTCGACGTCGGCCCAGCGGTGGCGCTGGTGGCGTTCGGCGGCGTCGATCGCTGTCGCGATGACGTCGTCGGCGGCGTCGACGCGCGACAGTCCTTCGGGAAGCCACGCCAGCACGCACTCGTAGCCCAGCGCGAAGTCGCTGCGCCGCAGTCGGCGGTCGGCGAACCCGCCGAAGTCGCTCATGAGCTCGCCCGCCAGCAGCCCCGGGACGTCGCGATCGTGGCGGTCGGCCACCAGCAGCGGGGACACGAAGTCCAGGTGCACCGGGCTCTTGCCGTGCAGGCCAGCCACGCGGCTGACGACCTCACGCAGGGCCGTCGCTGCGTCGGCGTCGCGCTCCGGCAGCGCGTCGTCGTCGAACACGTCATGGAGCGCCGCAACCGCGCCCTCGCCGAGGTGGGGTGCCAACGTGTCGACCAGGTCGTCGAGTCGTTGGAAGCGGTTGTTGACGTGCTGCACACGTCGCAGGTCGTCGTGGAGGACCTGCTCGGGCATGATCTCCAGCGTCCGCGAGAGCGACTCGAGCCACGTCGGACGGTCGGCGTCGGCGGTCCAGGCGTTCGAGTCCTTCGGGATCTCCGACAGTGGGTCGACCATCAGTTGGATCCTGCGGGCGTCGCGCGCGCCGTCGTCGACGCGGTCGAGCAGCGACAGCACGCGGCCGATCGGTTCGGAGGAGATGCTGCTGCCGTCGGTGTACCAGAGCCGTCCGTCGCCGGGAAGGTCTTCGATCCGCCGTGACGCGAACGCGTCACGGTCGTACGTGCGGTCGAGCAGTTCGGGTCCGAAGCCGGCGGGATTCGCCGCGGACGCCAGCACGAAGTCCAGCACGGACGCGCCCTCGGGGGTGAGGAGCTGCTCGACGCCGCCACGGGGCTGCAGCACGAACTCGCCCCAGTCGGCGTAGGTCATCGCCGGCATCACGCGCCCGTCAACGGTCTCGAGATCGAACCGCAGTCCGCGCAGGCCGGTGAGCGAGACATGCAGGCCGATCGGTGTGTCCTGCGGTCCGTGCGGCGACCGGGACCAACGGTCGACGTCGAGCTCCCCCGGCAGCAGCTCCCGCAGTTGGCGGAACCCGAGGGGCGCGTCCGATCCGCGGCCGCGCAACATCTCGAGCGACACCTGCTCGACCCATGCCTGGTAGAGCAGCTCGGCGGTGTCGAGCCCGTTGAGCAGACCGTGCGCGGCGAACATCGATGCCAGCGCGCCGGCGGACGCGCCACCGATCGCGTCCAGACGCAGCTCGTCGTCAGGCAGCGCCTGGACGGCTGTCGTGAGCGCTGCGAGCACCCCGGCGTGATAGGCGCCCAGGCTTGCCCCACCGGACAGCGACACCGAGATCCGCAGCTGTCCGCCGTCACCGTTGGCAGCCATCGAAGAGCTCCGATCGTGGGTGTCCGGTCGGGACCGTACCGCGCGTCGCGGATCAGGATGCGCCGTCGGCGATCACGACGTCGACCGGGATGGCCCAGAAGGCATCACCCTCGGGCCCGCGACCGGACACCTCGATCACGTGAGGACCGGCGGGCAGCGGGTCGGCGATCAGCCAGACGGTGTCGTCGCGCTGACGCAGCGCCACGGGCGCTGTGTCGGTTCCGTCGCGGTCGAGCCGTCGGCTCGCCGTCAGCGTCCATCCGTCGACCGGGAACTCGAGGGTCGTCGCGCCCGCGATTCGCGCGCGGACGTCGAGCGTGGGCACACCGTCGGCGCACACGCCGACGCCTTCGGCGCTCCAGCAGTAGGTGTAGGCGTCGTACGTGGCCACTCCGGCGTCCGATGCGATGACCAGCGGCGGCGGCTGCTGGGAGACCGTTTCATCGGGCTCGGACGGTGCCGCGGTCGGGGGCTCGGAACGCACGACACCGGGGACCGGACGTGACGGCGCGGCAGATGAATCACTCGTGGAGGAGGGCGTCGCGGCTGCACCGCATGCGGACAGGGTGACACAGACCAGCGCCAGTGGAAGTCCGGTGCCTCGCGACGCCGCGCCCATCACACCCATGCCGCTTCGACGCCGGCACATGACGGTAGGTTCCCGCCCGTCGGTGGACCGGAGCTACGCGGCGTCAGCGCGCATGTCGAGGTCGTAGCGGCTGTGGACCGTCCGGCTGGTCAGATCCACGACCGTGGTGCCGACGCCCTGGGCGGTCAACCCGGCGTAGGCGCCGGTGCCGTCCATGAGCACCACGGTCGTCGACAGCGTCAGCGTCGCCCCGTCGCTGGACGTCCGTCGGCCGACCGACCGGATCGTGAACGAGCTGCCGTCATCGAGGGTGTAGGTCTCGACAGCGCGCACGATCTTGGGTCCGAGCTCATCGTCGACCGACACGAACTCGTCGTGCACCGCGCCGTGTGCCCGCACCTCGTCGGCATCTGCGAGTGAGAAGGTGCCATCGGTCACTCCCGCGCCCGCCGCGTCGAGTGCGGTGATCCGCGCCTCGCGGTCGACCGACAGCGTGAGCACGATGTCGGCGGCGGCGCCGGGTGCCGCGAGCAGGAGCATGCTGAGCGCGGCCAACCCCGAGACGACGATGCGCCTCAGTGGCCCGGCCGTACCCTTCGCTGTCACCGGCGACCTCACGTTCTGCGACCGCACTTGGCTGTCACACTCGCGTCACCCATGGTCGCCGACGGGTGGCGATCTGTCCAATGCCCGGCATGAGCCGGCCGGTCCGACCCTCACCGAGCGTCCACTCCGCGACGTCGCGGTCTCCGGCGCTACCGTCTGACGGCCTTGTCAATGGTGCCAAACATAGTGCACCTTCGGTGCCATCTCAGCTTCCCGCCATCGCTGTCAACGCCTGAGCATCACAAACACTGTTGACACAATAGCGTCGCTGTGATCGACCTCGCCATGTCTGTCTGTGATCGCCACGCCGTGCTTCAGCGTCTTGTGGTGGCTTGTTCCTGCGTTGCGAAACTGCATGGGGCTATTCCACGAACGACTGGAGGACCGGCTCCGCCGGACAAAGAAATGTCAACCCTTCTGGCCCGTCCGTGCGACATGATCGCCGATCCATGTGGCGGTGAGGATTTCAATCTTCCAGGCGCGGCGGTGTCCAGTTTGCGAGCCGATCACAACCGGTACCGCCTCGCGTGGCGCAGGCGCGTATGATGTCGACGCGCTCAGACTTACTATGTACGGGTAGGATGGCCCGACGAGAGGTGTCCATGGCATCTGACAGTGCTGTCGACGTGTCGACCGAGGTTGCCCGCGTCCCGCTGAGCCGTGAGCGCGTGCTTCGCGCGGCCGTCGAGTTGGCCGATGAAAGCGGCCTCGACGCGCTCACGATGCGCGGGCTCGCCCGGCAGCTCGGGGTCGAAGCGATGTCGCTGTACCACCACGTGCCCAACAAGGAGGCGATCCTGGACGGCGTGGTCGACGTCGTACTCGACGAGATCCTCGCTGCGGTGGAGCAGGCGGACGGACCGGAACCGGGGGACGACTGGCAGACGGCGCTGCGCGTGCGCGTCCTCACCGCCCGGCAGGTGCTGCTCCGGCACAGGTGGGCGCCCCGGGTGCTCGAGACGCGCACGAAGACGATCCCGGCGATGGTGCGCTACTTCGATGGCGTGCTCGGCATCCTGAAATCCGGTGGTTTCTCATATGACGTCGCACATCACGCACTGCACGCATTGGGAAGTCGCGCGCTCGGGTTCACCCAGGAGCTCTTCGAGCCCGACGATCCCGAGGCCGCGGGCGCGGAGACCGCCGCCCTGCTCGAGGAGCACGCGGACCAGTTTCCCCACCTGCTGGCGATGCTCTCGGAGGTCGCGCACGACGAGGGCGACAGCTCGTTGGGGTGGTGTGATGACCAGATCGAGTTCGAGTTCGGTCTCGATCTGATACTGGACGGGCTCGAACACCGGCGCACGACGGGCTGAACACCTCCGTTGCGATTCGAAGGCACCCGCTCGCACGCGTCACTTCGGGCGACGATTGCTCGGTCGCCCCATTTCGTCGTTCGAGAATCGCGTCCGTGGCGCAGGACCGGCGGGGTACCGTGCATGAGGCGAGTCGGATTTCTCACACCCGTCGGACCCATGACAGATGAGATTGCGAATCTGCTTCGAGAAGTCCGTGAGTTGCTCGCCGTCGGTTCCATCTCGGCTGACGATGTTGTACACCGTGGTGAAATAAACACTTCCAGTCAGATCAGTCAGCACCAACGATGCAATTGCGAACGTCGTTGCGAGGCGAGCCTCAACGTCGCTCCGGCCGGACGTGCTCGTCCAGCAACTGGCGGCGATCTGTGGTCGGGGGACGGATCGGATCAGTCCGTCGGGGTCCGGTCTCGCAGGACGGCGGCGACGGCGTCGTCGTCGATGAGCCCGGCGTCGGCGGCACGCCGGAGCAGCAGGCGCCACCGGTCGTCCCCGCTTGCGGTGGTCGCCTGTGCCAGTTCCTCGCGTGCCCGGTCGATCTGGCCGGTCGCGATCAGCAGCATGGCGAAGGCTGACCGGTACGGGACCTCGTCGGGGTGCGCTACGACCACGGCGCCACCGAGACGCACCGCCTCGTCCTCCTCGCCCCTGCCGAGTGCCTGCTCGGCGACTTCGAGCCGATGGAACCCGACGGCCAGGCCGACCAGGCGGCGCAGCTCACGCAACGGCTCCGGGTGATCGTCGACCCGCACATCGATGACGACGTCGGTGAGCAGGTCACCAGTCGGCGCCGGCGCGACGACGCGCAGCGCCGCTGACTGCCGCCCGCGCAGATCACCGCCGGCGGCCTCGGCCGCGTCGAGGGCTGCGAGAAGCCGCTGCTCGAGCGGACCGCTGTGATCCCGGTAGGCCGCGCCCATCGCCGCCCACACCCCGGGGTCGGACGCGAGGTTCGCCTGCGCGGACCAGCCGTCTCCCGTCACGTGCCCCGCGTGCCCCATGCACCGGTCACCCGTGAACGCCGCCACCGTCCCGTGGGTGTCGACCGCGGCGAGCTGTCGCAGCGCTGACCCTTCATCGGCGTCGAGCGACGCGGCGACCGCCTCCGCGGCGCCCATGCCGTCGCGCAGCCCGTCGAGCACGCGCGGTCCGTGCGCCATCAGCACGACGCTCTGGGTGACGACCGCGCCGACTCCTGCATCGGCGAACGCCGCGAGGCGGCCGACGGCCAGCGCCTGGCTCGCGATCGCGACGCCCAGTCGCCCGGTCTCGGCGCAGCGCGCCACGATCGAGTAGGTGATCGGGCCGTCCTTCCATCCTCGACCTTGACCTGTCACGTGAGTTGTACTCGACCCGCCGACGTGGCGTCGGCGGACAGCGCTGTCGCCACCGTCCGGCGGATCGCGCGGAGCCCAAGTGGTGCGCCGGTCCGGGGCGTCGGGGCGTCGAACCACCCGCATCGAACCCGTCCGCGCTGTCCGACAACCAGTCGCGGACGGATTGCACCCTACCGGGTGCCGAAGCCTCTCCGAGGTCGAGCTGAGCTGTGCGGGGGGATGTTCGGCCGGAAACGCACACATCGGTCTCGTTCGAGCATGTCGTTGGACGATCACTCTCGGCCCTGTCAAGGACACGAGATTGACAGCGTGCCGTCCCGGCTCGCGCTGGTTGGCGGTGATGCAACAGCGGCCGAGAGTTCAGAAATCGTTCTCGTGACATTTGGTGTTGTCCGTTGTTGTCTAGGGTTGCCAGTTAGTCACCTGTGCGGAGGGACCGCGGTGAGCAATGTGCAGTCTGAGGCGTACAGCTACGGCAGGCGGTCGGGACGCAGTGTGCCCGCCGTCATCGCTGCTGCCGTAATTGCTGTGCTTGCTTGGGCCGCCCGAGACAACGAGGTCCGAGAGAACGTCTGTCAGTGGCAGGCAGTTCCCATCGTGTGCGCTTCTGAGTACAAGAATCTCGACGATGATGAGGCCCGCGAACTTGTTCACCGGTTCTTTGAACGGGCTGCCGTGGGACGAACTGATCGCGCCTCCGCAATGCTCGTAGGAGACGCCGTCGACCAGTACAACAATATGCGCGCCGACCCTGGCTGGCAGCAGTCGGCTTGGGCCGAGATATTATCATTCGCCTCAGCCGAGGATCGCAATACGTACAAGGTTGAAGTGAAGCACTACATGAAAGATGCTCGCGACAAGCAGTTTCGCGACGGTACCGATGTCAAGGTAGAGATCGCATTCTGGGATGTGAAGGCCCAGCATGGAACAGCGGGGCCAAGAATATCCGAGGTCCTGTTCGACCAAAAAGCTGACGAGTGGACCACCACCTTTCCGCGATTGGAGGTAGTAAGTGCGGCGCACACTTATCGACGACCGATCCGCGATTTACGCTTAGTCACTTCACAACGTGCCGAAGATATCACTGTTGGGGGCAGCCTTACCGCCATTTGTTCTTACGAGGATCACAATCGATCAGCGTCCTGGATCAGAATTGCTCAAGGATGGATGCCGAGATCTAGCTTTGACTTGGGCGACGCGCAGCTCCACAGCTGTGCGGAAGGACACTCCGATCGACCCGTTGGCGACAACCTAACTTGACGGGTCTTGTATCCACTAGGCCTGATCAATTCAGTAGCAGGTTCCTATTCCGTCAACCCCTCGGAAATGAGTCTCCCGGCTGCCGTTGGCCGCCCGTTTCCGGCAAGGTGGGGCGGAATTGGATGGAATCCATTAGTGTTGAGTAGGGTCCAGTCCATGCTCGGCCGTCATATCGGCGTCCCGGATGCCGGAACCCCGTACCGTGGCCGGCGGTTGTGACGTTCGCATGGCGTCACGGTTCGATGTTGAGCCAGCAGCGCCGGTGTGGGTCGCTAGTCGGAATGCCGTTTTGGCGGTCTGTCTCGGCGGCGAGCGCGAGCAGTCGGTCGGAGCTGTGGCCCTCCTCGTACATGCTCCAGTTGCCGTCGACCAGTCGCTCGAGGATGCGTTGACGGCTGGGATGTTGAATGACCCGCCAGGTCCCGCTGCTTGCCAGCCAAGTCTTGGGCGCGGTCTGTGACAGGTGGCTGTGGTAGGCCCCCCGGCTGTTCGTCGCTCAGACCGACTTTCGACAGCGCATCGTCGGCCTGTCGTGACGGTCACGGTCCGGCTGCGGCGAGGCAGCCACCGTGGCGGCGGATTCTATGGCGACCCCGCTCACGTCGACATCGACGGCGATGACCGATGACGCGGCTATGACATAGCTGCGAACCGTTGCATCCTCAGCAAGATGCGGCCGGCGGCGTACGCGATCGACGAACCATTCGAGGAGGCCGTCCCACTCGTCTGGCGAGCCGGGAGCTTGAAGCGTCCAGCCGGTCTCGGCAAGTGTTCGATCGCCTTTGGTATCGTTGCGCCACCAGGACACGCAAGCGAGGTTGTCCTCGGCGTTCGTACCCGAGCGTGCCCGCGGGGTCAGGTGATCGACCGTTGGCCACAGGTCCCACCACACCGGCGCGTTTGCGCGGTACGCCCAGGGTCCATCTGGGTGGGCATCGATCGCGCCGGGCAGCTCAAGCGACAGCACGCGGATCGCTCCTGGGTAGACCAGCCGTCAGCGTTCTGGACTGAGCCGGTCGATGAAGCCGTCCCGATGGCAAACCGCGGTCCGTTGTGAAGGGCTGAGACTTCTCACTCGGGCAGGGCGAGGCGATGTAGACGGCCGCTCGCATTCTGCTACCGCGAACTCAAGGGAGGTCGCGGGTGCTGGATCGAGTCGGCTGCGGGCGAGCGTCGTGACATTCGTCTTCGAGAAGGTCCCGGAGCATGACGACAATGTCCGCTGCCCCCATCCGTCGATGGATATCTCTGCTGCCCACGCGCTCTGCCCCTCTCGTCATGCGCCTTCAAGTCCGCCGCCGGAATGCTACCGATTCGACGGACCCCTGATCATGCGGAGGGCTGGCCCACACCTCCGCTACGTGCCGAGTACCCGGTTTACACAGCGGATCTTCCAGCCGTGCCAAGCCGGCCGCGGCAGTCGCGCCCTGCTCGGGCTCACGCCATTCCGGAGCGGGTGGTCGGGTGAGTCGTGAACGGCCTCCGGCTGGCGGGCTCACCGGCGCATTGCCAATGGAGGTAGGTTAACGATCACCTTCTTAACTGTGCCGTCTTCGCTGCAAAAGGTTCGCTCGGTCCCGCCCCCGACAAAGGTCACCTCGATAGGGAAGCTGCAGGATTCCTCGTCGACGAACTCATCGACGAACTCAAACGATTCCGTCGTCGGTGGCACAGCGGTAGCCGGCACAGCGACAGCCATCATCGCCAGTACGACCGAGGCAAGGAACTAACACGCGAATGCTCATCGCGGATCTGAGCGACGACGGCACGGCGACCAACCCGGAGACCGGCGCATCGGTATCAGGTCACGATGCTTGGACTGTGGTCATCGACTTCGAGAACGGTGAGCCGACGACCGAGAGCTTCTTCGGATTGGTGTTCCATTTCAACGCGCCGGGTGCTGGGATTGTGCTGATTGACGCCGGCCGAGTCGTCTTTGACGCGTCGACCGGCGAGGTGATCGTCGTGAGCGGTCCACATCAGGAGTTGGAGGGCGACCTCTCGGCTTTGTGCGCAGCGCTCGGTTGACGCTGCTCTGGCCGCCGCTTCTACCGGCCCTGACACTACGCGCGGCCAGGGTTGAGCGGGCCGTCGGGGTCGGGAATCGGGAGGCGGTCTTACGGTTCGGTCCCATCGACATCCGATATGTGGTTGGCACGAGCCCGCTC
Organism: Euzebyales bacterium; assembly: GCA_036374135.1. NCBI lineage: Bacteria > Bacillati > Actinomycetota > Nitriliruptoria > Euzebyales > Euzebyales bacterium. The sequence goes on along the minus strand of DASUUK010000003.1, from coordinate 27,133 downwards.
GGAGCCCGTCGAGTCGCTCCTCAGTCTTCCGAAGCGAGGGCATCTCGGTTATGTTGCCCGGCGTCAACGTGACCGGCGGATCCGAGATGCACGTGCGTACAGCGGGGCCCAGCGACGCGGCGGCGATGGGTGCGCTGGTCGTGCGCGCCTGGCAGGCGGCGTACCGCGGGCTGATGCCCGACGACTACGTCGACGGCCTGAAGGTATGCTCTTGAACGGCTGGGCAGTGTTCGGTGTGGATGCCTGGTGCGGGTGCTGGTGTCAATGGGGGCCGTTCAGAGGGCAGGGTTTGTGCTGTCCCGCGTCAAGAAGTTCGTTATGCATGCGCTTCATTCGAGGATAGGAACGTTCTCAGACGTTCAAGACTTTCGCTCCACCCTTGCTCGTGAAGTGCCGTTCGCGCCTCGGTGGCGAACACGCCCTGATCCAGGGTGAGTCGGGTCGATCCACCGAGGTCCGTCAGCGAGATGTTCACCGCTGTTTCGACATCCTGCGGATCGGGCGGCTCCCAGCGGAAGGTGTACACGAGCTGAGAGGGGGCGTGCATCTCGCGGAACTCGCCGTGGAGATGAAACATCTCGCCTTCCGGAGGTTGCATCGCGAACCGGTACCTCCCGCCGACCTTCAGATCGAGTTCGATAACCGAGGTCGTGAACCCGTGAGGACCCCACCACCGAGCCACCTCGTCGGCATCAGTCAACGCGTCGAACACCCGTGATGGCCGGGCGTCCACCACGCTCTCCAGGTGCAGGGTCAGTTCATCCGGCTGGGAGGCCATCGAGGATCCTTCCGTACGCAGCTGGCACCGGAGGCGCCCCGACATGAAGTTGTCGGTCTGCCTGCTCTTGGCCGCGTCCATCACGACACGGACATCGTCCACACCGCCGTGCAGGGACGGCAGCCGGTGCGTCGGCACATGATCCGGGCGGGTGACCAGCCCGATTGTCGGGCACCGCGAAGCACGCTCAAACGCCGCGAGCATGTCCTGCGCTCGAGCGCCACCATCACACAAGTGTGCGATGGCCCCGACCGGTGGGACGTGACGGCCTGGTCGGTCGCGTCGGTTCCGCGCAACGGTCGCCGCCTCGTCGTCTGCCATCAGCCGACAATAGGAGGCGATGTCGGCGTTGAGGACGACCGCCCGGCGTCGGTGCACGCCAGGCTCACGAATCGGCGCAGTGACAGCAGTCATGACCAGAAAATCCCGTGCGCTCGCAACGTCGTCCCGGGAGCGACACGGCGTCCAGCATCCGCGGCACAGCACCCGCATGTGATCCATCGCGGTGTCGCGTCTCCGCTCGCGACGCCGCCTATGCTGCCGACGGCTGCGGCATCAGGCCCAGCTGGGTGAGCAGCGAGACCTGGTCGTAGTACAGGTCCCCACCAACCACGTGCCCCTGGGTGTCGAAGTGCCACATCTCGCACAGCGCCAGTGCGAACTGTTTACCGGTGGCGGGGAACGGGCCCAACTGGCCATCGTGGGTGCCGACGACGGTGAACGTGCACAGCACCGTCGCTCCAGCGTCGACGTAGTGGGGGTCGGTGATGCGGATGTCGCCGGAGGACAGCACCCATCCGGCGAGGAAGTCGTCCTTGAACTCCCGGGGCGTTGTGAACGTTCGGCCCTGGGCGTGGTCCGTCCAGACGATGGTATCGGCGTAGCGCGCGGTCATGGCTGCGAAATTCCGATCGTTGAAGGCGTCGTGGCCGGCGCGATGGGTCTCGACGTTGCTCGCGTTCATGACTTCTCCTCCGCGGTCGTGACGGTCGAGGACGAGCAGTGTGGCGACCGCTGATTGCGCGGACCGTTCCCGCGCCTTTCGTCGAGCTTTCCGTATGCTTGCTGTCACGTACGGACGGCGAGGACCGTTGATCCGGGGCCCCGATGGGTGAGTGGACCAAGGCCAGGATCCAGCTCTGCGGGCGGTACGTGGCCGACATCGACGGCTCCCGCGTCGAACAGGCCCTGCCCGGCCGCAAGGGGCGCATCCTGTTCGCGTACCTGGCCCTGAAGCGGGGCCGTCCATCGCCTCGCGACGAGCTGCTCGTGGCCGGCTGGGGCGACGACCATCCCGCCGAAGCGGCAAGCGCGCTGAACGTGGCGCTGTCCAAGCTCCGCCGCAGCCTGGGCGCCGACCGGCTCCACGGACGGGCAGAGATCGAGCTGCGGCTGCCGCCGGCGACCTTCGTCGACGCCGAGGCAGCCCTGGAAGGCGCGCACCGCGCGGAGTCCTACATCGCCGAAGGACAATGGGCGCAGGCATGGGGTCCGGCAGGAATCGCCTACCACGTCGCCACCAGGCCGTTCCTCATGGGGCTCGAAGCGCCATGGATCGACGCATGGCGACGCCGGTTGGAAGAGGTCCGACTGCGTGGGCTCGAGTGTTTCGCCGCCGCCAGCCTGGGTCTCGGCGGCCCCGCGCTCGCGCAGGCAGAGGAACGCGCCAGGATGCTGACCGAACTCGCGCCCTACCGCGAAAGTGGGCACTGCCTGCTCATGGAAGCGCTGGAACGTCGCGGCAACGTCGCTGAGGCGCTCCGCGCCTACGAGCGGCTACGGGTCCTGCTCCGAGACGAGCTCGGAATCGCGCCCAGCCCCGTCGTGCAGACCGTTCACAGACGGCTGCTGCGCACCGCCGACTAGAGCTGCTCGGCCTGCGCGAGGATGTCTTCGCGGGTGACGCTGCGGACCAGCTCCGGGTGCAACACACCCATGTGACCCTGCGCATTCCTCCAGAACTCGTCGTCGTCCTCACCCTCGATGACATACCCGCACATGCAGGTCATTCTCAGCGCCATCGCGACCTCCAGACCTCGAGGAGATCCTCACGCAGGGCCGTCAACAAAGGCAAGCCCGCCAACGAACGTCGTGACCTGACAGGTGAGCCGCCGAACAACGCGGCCACGCCGACTGCGGATGTCCACGCCGTACACGACGCCTGGTGCGTGGTAGGTAAGCCGAACAACCGACCCTGCTGGGTGGACGTGCCGCTGCGGGTCGTGCGGCTCACCGTGCCGTTCGACGAGATCGAGCGCCGCTCTCCGACGACGTCACGACGGGGCGTGTCGGCGTGACGTCGTCAACGCGAGGTGATGGCTCGCCGACGACATCGCCTCCGACATCGGCGATCTGGTCGTCGCGAACGACCGGCCGATCGGTGCCTCACATGCCCTCCGCCGCCATGGTGCCCGGGTCTTGCGGTGCACGGCCGAGCCAGGCCAGCACCACACCGGCGATGCTCTCGATCACCCAGTAGATCGCGTAGCCGATGACGGCGAGCACGGTCGGGGGTAGCAGCCACGGCACCGTGAGACCGGCGATCAGTCCCGCGCCGTACTGGCGTCCCCACAGGCCGGCGAACAGCGCCGGCGCGACCGCCGCGGCCACGGTGACCCAGCCGATCTCGCCGAACAGCAGCGTGTACAGGAACGTCGACAGCCCGATCAGTGCGGCGACCAGCCAGGCCACGACCGAGACCCGCCGCAGTCCGCCGGCTGCGTAGCGCGTGCGCAGCGCCACGGCCGCCCACATGATCCACCGCTTGAGCCAGCGGACGCCGACCTCGTCGAGCATGAAGCGCATGTACCGGTCGGCGTACTGATCGGTCATGCCGTCCAGCCCGCACGTCCGGGAGACCGGGATGAGCCAGTCGTGGATGATGACGGCCGGCGTGTGCTCGCCGTAGCTACCGAGGAACCAGCGCGTCGGGCCGGGAACGGACCCGAGGTCGGTCAGGAACCGCTCTGGCGGATCGAGCGTTCTGATCCTGGCGATGGTCGCGTCGGGCACACGACCCTCCAGGCCGGTGTGACCCCGGAAGTCGATGCGTGAGCGCAGCTCGAAGAAGCGGCGGTCGACCTGCGCGAGCCGGATCGGCCCGCCGGACTGCCCGTCGATGTCGAAGCCGTGGCGCCACTGTGGCCCGTCGCGCGTGGTGTCGGTCATGGCCGCAGGGTAGTGGCACCCTTGGGCCGTGGGAACCCGAGCCGGACGCCTGATGCTGCTCGACGCGCCGTCGCTGTACTTCCGCGCGTTCTTCGGTGTGCCGCCGCGCACCGCGGCGGACGGCACACCGGTCAACGCCGTGTCCGGCTTGCTGGACTTCATCGCACACCTCGTACGCGTACGGCGGCCCACCCATCTGGTCGCGTGCATGGACGCCGACTGGCGTCCGGCATGGCGCGTCGCTGCGGTCCCGACATACAAGACCCATCGTGTGGCCGAGAGCGACACCGAGGGCGTGCCCGACCCGCTCAGCGTCCAGGTCCCGCTGATCGAGCAGGTGCTGGACGCGTTCGGCATCGCCCGGCTCGGCGTCGACGGGTACGAGGCGGACGACGTGATCGGCACCCTCGCGGCGCGCGCCACCCGTCCCGTCGACGTGGTCACGGGCGATCGCGATCTGTTCCAGACCGTGGACGACGCCCGCGACGTTCGGGTCCTCTACATCGCCCGCGGCGTGGGGCGGCACGAGGTCATCGACGAGTCGGCGATCACCGGGCGCTACCACATCCCCGGCCGAGCCTACGCCGACTACGCCCTGCTCCGGGGCGACCCGAGCGACGGGCTGCCCGGTGCCGTGGGCATCGGCGAGAAGACCGCGGCGACGCTGATGACCACGTACGGCACGGTGGACGCCGTGCTCGCGGCCGCGGCCGACCGGTCGTCGGACATGACCGCGTCGGTCCGGCGCAAGGTGCTCGCCTCGTACGACTACCTTGTCGCGGCACGCTCGGTGGTGCGTGTGGCGACCGACCTCGACACGGGCGTGGTCAACGACGCGTTGCCCGACACACCGGCTGATCCGGCGGGCCTCCTGGCGCTGGCTGATCGTCTGGCCCTCGACGCGTCCTGCAACCGGCTGCTCGCCGCACTCGACCGGGTGGCCGCAGGCGCGGGCGAGGGTGGAGGGCCGTGAGACCGCCGACCGACCGCGACCTGATCGCTCGCGGAACGCAACGCGGCCGTCTGCTCGCGCGCGGGTTCCGACGGCAGTGCCCCCGCTGCGGCCACGGCGACCTGTTCCCCAGCCTGCTCACCATCCATGATCCGTGCCCCCGCTGCGGGCTGGTCTTCGAACGGGAGGAGGGGTACTGGCTGGGCGCGATGATCGTGGCGTTCGCGGTCATCGAGGGCGCGTTCGGCCTGGGGTTCGTGGCGACGATGGTCATCACGTGGCCGGACGTGCCGTGGACGCCGCTGCTGGTGATCGGACTGGTGGCCACCGCGGTGCTGCCGATCCTGATCTCACCGTGGACGCGCACCATCTGGATGGCGTTGGACCGCGCGTTCATGCCCGCCCCCGACCAGCCGGAGCCGCCACCGACGCCCACCGTTGCGCCGGGCGACGAGCGCGGCTGAGCCGTTCAGCGCCGACGCCCCCGTCGGTCGTCGCGTTCGCTGTCACCACGGGCCACGGCCGCCGTTGCCTGGACTGCACACCGGACGCCGGCCGGGGCTGTCAGGGAACGGCACGATCGCGCGCACCAGGTCGCCGTCGCGATGGAGGATCGTGCCGATCGGGAACTGCTCCGCGACGTGCAGCATCTCCGCCGTCATCTGCGCCGCCAGCGCCACGAGCAGGTGCTCGTCACGTGGTCCGTGACGCGCGGCTGACTCCTGGATGTGGGCCAGCACCACGTCGGGGCACACATCGAGCTCGGCCACCTCGACGATGCAGGCGTCGGCGTGGCTGTCCAGACCGACGAACTGGCGCGACCGGTTGCGGAAGACGCCGACATCGCCCACGTCGGTCGCTGCGACCGGCAGCACGGCCAGTTCACCGTCGAGTGGCGCACCCTCCGTGGCGGCCCTGGCGGATCCGGTGATCGGTGTCATCAGGACGTGCATCGACGTATCCTCCCGCATCGAATGTGTGTTCGATACAGGAGGATAATTGGGCCGGGAAGGTCTGCGGGCCGCTGTCCACAGGCCTCGCTCGTCAGTTGCGTCCGGGGACTTTGACGTCGATCCACACCAGGCGATGGTCCGAGCTGAGAGGGACCCCGGCGTCAGGGTCATCGTCGCCGACCAGGCGGAACAACGGATCGTCCTCCGTCGGCCAGAACACGCCGCTGTCGCGGATGGTCAGCTGCCGGCTCGGCAGCACGTAGTCGACGCGCAGGTTGCCCGCTCCGAACGGCGGGGCGTCGCTGAAGTCGGCCGTGTCGTTGGCGGGGTCGCCCTCGTGATCGACGTTCACGCCACCGTCCTCGATCGAGTCCGTCGCGGCACCCGCGCTCGAGGGCACGATCCGGTCGTTGACCCGCGGGCTGTCGAGCAGTTGGTTCGCGGCGCCGTCCACGCTGTCACCGTCGAACGGATCGGCGTTGTAGTCGCCGACGATGACGAATGGCTCGCCGGGGTCCAGACCGCCGGTCTCCCCGTCGTCGTCGTAGATGTAGCCGCCGCGGCCCGGGTGGACGTAGTCCGCCCAGAACCGGATCTCGTCGTGGTTGCGCAGCCCGTTCTGATCGATGACCGGATCGTCGAACACCGGCGGCGTCGGGTGGGCGGCCAGCATGTGCACCGTCGAGCGTCCGACCTCGATCGGCACGTCCCAGTGGCTCTTGGAGCTCAGGCGGAACACGTCGAGCTCGGCGTCGGTGTAGTAGTCGCCAGGCTCCTCAGGCGTGTCGGGGTCGTCCGGCAGCAACGCGCCGGGCATGTCACGCCACAGGAACGTCTGGAACGTGCGCACCTCGTCGGTCGCGATCGGGTACCGCGACAGCACCAGCATCCCGAACTGGCCGGGGAAGAACCCGAAGCCGAATGCGTCGCCGGGCAGGGCGAACACACCATTCTCGTCGAAGTCGACCTCGGTGTCGGGCAGGACGCCGGTGTTGGACTCGTCGATGAACGCGTACGGGTAGGTGATGGGCTCCGCCCCGTCCTGTGCGACCTCCAGGTAGTTGTCACGGAACAGGTCGACGGCCGAGGGGTCGTAGTCGAACTCGTTGATGAGCAGCACGTCGGGACGGACACGCTGGATGATCTCGGCGATGCGTTGCGCCTGCGGATCGTCGGGCGTCGACAGATCGTCGGCCAGATCGCCCTGGTTGAACCGGTTGAGCGACGCGTTGAAGGTCGCGGCGCGCAGCGTCTGCCGTCCGGGCGCATCGTCGCGCCCGGGACCGGCGGCGGCCGGAGCGGCCACCGCCAACGCCATGACCACCGCCAGTGTGGTCGCGAGTGCACGCTGCAGTCGACTGCTGCTCATCTGCCGCCCTTTCTACGCGTTGCGGCACGTGCATGAAACAGCATGAACAGGGCAGGCGCCACTCACGCCGTCGAATGGCCATCGTGCGACAGTCGCCCGTTGAGTACGCTCCAGCCAGTCTGAGCGAAGGTGAGACGATGACAGATGTAGATCGGCGCACGTTCCTGCGGCAGGGCGCTGCCGTCACCGGAGCCGGCCTGATGGCCGGACCGTTCCAGGGATTCTTCGCCTCGGCGGCTCGCGCCGCACCGGGCGAAAGCCGCCAGTTGGGCTACGGTCCGCTGACACCGGTCGCCGATCTGCGCGACGGCGTGGAGCGCCTGCTGCTGCCCGAGGGCTTCAGCTACCGCTCGTTCGACCCGACCGGCGACACCCTCACCGATGGCACGGTGATTCCCGGTCGCCACGACGGCATGGCCGCGTTCGGCGATGACGTGCGTCCGGTGCAGCGGGGTCACCAGCGCGGTCGGTCGGTGCTCGTGCGCAACCACGAGGTCAACGGTCCCGTCGGTGCGTTCGGTGATCCGTCGACCGCCTACGATCCTGCGGCGGGTGGCGGCACGACGACCGTCTTCGTCGACGGCCGCGGCAACGTCGAGCGCAGCTTCGTCAGCCTCAACGGCACGCAGATGAACTGCTCGGGCGGCCCGATGCCGTGGGGCAGTTGGGTCACGTGCGAAGAGACCGTCAACGGGCCCGACGTCGGCAACGACTTCACCGGGCAGGACAACTCGCTGCTCACCCAGAAGCACGGCTACCTGTTCGAGGTGCCGGCCGGTGAGCGCGGGCACCGCGAGCCGATCCGCAACGCGGGCCGGTTCGCCCACGAGGCCGCGGAGTACGACCGCCGGACCAACGCGGTGTACGAGACCGAGGACAACTTCAACTTCCCGTCCGGCTTCTACCGCTACCTGCCACCGACCGACCCGATGAAGCGGGGGCGCCTCGACGACGGCGGGCGGTTGCAGATGCTGGCCGTCGCCGGGCAGCCGAACCTCGACCTGTCCGGTGTGACCGCTCCGGCCCCGGAGGTGGGGTCGAGCTACCCGGTCGAATGGGTTGACATCGACGATCCCGATCCCGATGTGGACGGGTTCACGAACGACGAGGCGATCGTCGCGGTCGGCGACCAGGGCCGCGCACGTGGTGGTGCGATCTTTTCGAGGCTCGAGGGTGCGGCCATGGCCGGCCCGGTCGTGTACTTCACGTCGACCCAGGGTGGCGAGACACCACCGGGTGACGAGGATCCGTCGGGGTTCGGAGCCGGACGCGGACAGATCTGGGCGTACCACACGACGCGTGAGCAGCTCTACCTGCTGTACGAATCGCCTTCCCGGGACGTGCTCGACTTCCCCGACAACATCGCGACCAGCAGGACCGGCACCCTCGTGATCTGTGAGGACGGTGACGAAGGCAACTTCCTGCGCGGGCTGACACGGCAGGGTCAGATCTTCGACTTCGCCAAGAACAACATCGCCGGCCGGACCGACGACGAGTTCGCCGGCGCGACGTTCAGTCCCGACCATGAGACCCTGTTCTGCAACATCCAGGCGAGCAGCGGGCTGACGTTCGCCATCTGGGGTCCCTGGGGAGGCGGTGGCTTCTAGCGCCTTTCCGCGGAGACAGGGTCCGCGCCCGCCACGACACGCGCAGCGACATCGCCGTGTGGTGGCGGGAACGGCGCCCACCTGGTACCACCCGATGTCGGGCGACCCTTGTGGAATGCCTGCCGCGCCGGCCGCGTTGGGACGTGGGTCGCCGATCGTGTTACGTCCCGGCGACCAAGTGCTCATCGAGATGTAACCCGCAGCCGCCCGTGCGGTGCTAGCTGTGGTTCCGGGAGCACGACCCCCTCCGGTGAGAACCCACCGGAGCCGACCGCCAGCCACCCGTTGACGCGAACCCGCGCGCGGGCGTGCTGGACTGCACGAGAGACAAGGAGGAGCCGATGACGGACGTCCTGACCGGACGCAAGACCATCGCGCTCGTCGCACACGACAACTGCAAGACCGACCTCGTCGAGTGGGCGGAGTACAACCGCCACGCACTCGCCGACCACCACCTGGTCGCGACCGGCACGACCGGCAACATCCTCGAGCACGAACTGGGCCTTCCGGTCGAGCGGCTGCAGAGCGGACCGCTCGGCGGTGACATGCAGATCGGCGCCCGGATCTCCGAGGGCGAGATCGACGCCATGGTCTTCTTCTGGGATCCCCTCGAGGCCCAGCCGCACGATCCCGACGTCAAAGCGCTGCTGCGCATCGGCGTGGTGTGGAACATCCCGGTGGCCTGCAACCGGGCGTCGGCCGACTTCCTCGTGTCGTCGCCGTTGCTGGCGAGCGAGTACGCGCGGCGCGTGCCCGACTACGCCGGGCACAACGAGCGCCTGCAGTTGGTGGGTTGACATGGCCGCGACGATGTCCCACGTCCTCGTCGCGCTGGACGGCTCGGCCCGCGACCGCGAGGTCGTCGACGTCGCCGCGCGCGTCGCGACGACCACCGGCGTGTCGCTCGCGTTGGTCCTTCCCCACACGCCGAAGGTGACGGCGCGCCTCGCCGACTTCGCCGCCGGCGAGGAGATCACGCCTGCAGATGCGGCCGAGGCGTACGTCGACCTGCTCGCCGAACCGGTGCGCGACGCGGGCGTCCCGACAGCCGCCATCACGGTGCCGGCCGACGACGCGGCGTCGGCACTCAGCGCCTACGCCGACCGGCACCACTCGGCCGTGATCCTCGCGGCCGCAGGCACGCGTCCTGCGCTTCGCCGCTCGCTCGCCGAGCGTCTCGCGCGGATCTCGTCGACGCCGCTGATCGTCGTGCCCGCGCAGTTCGACGGATCCGCCACCGCCGCGGCCTGATCTCCGATCACGTCCGCCAGCGCCACCTCCACCCTCAGGCCTGCACGACCTCGAACGACAGGCCGCCCGGCGTCCCCGACGGCAGCGGGACCCCCGCGTACGCGTCCGCCAGCGCACGGCTGAGCAACGCGCACCGGGCGGTCGCCTCCGCCGGGACGTTGGCGCACACGACGCCGCTGCCGACGCCCGGCGTGGTGGCGGCGCCGAGGTCGCCGTCGTCGCGTGTGCCGCCAGCGTCGTCGGTGACCGTGAGCATGCCGCACCACAGCGGTGCGGCACCAGCCAGCGCATCGACCGCCCACATCCGCTCATGCGGCGCGTCGAAGCCGAACCAGTACATGACGGCCACGCCTTGACCCATCATCGTCCGGGTCAGATCGACGGCGGAGACGCCGCCCTCGCGGGCCTCGAACGGGTCGTACGGGTCGACGTGGACGAACGTCGTCGCGGGATCGGCAGCGTCACCCAGGACCCGTCGGCCAACCGCCCGCAGCCCATCGGCTGTCACGGTCGCCACCCGGTCGCCGAGGCCCGTGGTCACCGCCCACCGCTCGATGTCGGCGGTGCTGTCCGGGTCGATGTCGCACAGCAGGTAGGTCGCGTGCTTCCGCAGGACAGCCATCGCAACCGCCGGCGATCCGGGGATCGTGGCCGAACCGGTGACGTGGTCGCCGAGCACGGCGGCGTACGCGCTGCCGCGCAGCGCCGGGTCGTCGGCGAGCGCATCGAGGAAGCGGGCGACGCCGTACACGCGTTCGGCGACAGGATCACGGGGCGTTGCCACACCACCCGCCATGCCCGCCTGCTCCGGGTACACGGCGTTGCCGGCGTGTGTCTCCGCGTACAGGATCGGGCGGTCGGCCGCCAGCAGGGCAGCGAGCATGAGGTGCTTGTGTATGTCGGCGATCCGCCCGGCGTGCCTGTTGGCCAACGCGACCTCCTCCGCTCAGATCATCGGACGTGGCCCACGTGTGGAGCAACCCTGCGTCTACGGTGGCGGTCATGCCGTCCGACGACGAACAGACCGAGTACCGCCAGCACCGCTTCCAGCTTCCGCCTGGCGCGACGGATCTGCTCCTGATCCGGCACGGCGAGTCGGCTCCCGCCCGCGTCGGCGTCCCGATCGTGCAGGTCGACGGGCACGCCGATCCCGACCTCGACCCCCGCGGCACGCAGGAGGCGGAGTTGGTCGCCGCCCGGCTCGCGGACGAGGACGTGACCGCGATCTACGTCACCACGCTGCGCCGGACGGTGCAGACGGCAGCGCCACTGGCCGCGCGGACCGGCATCACCCCGACCGTCGAAGCGGACCTGCGTGAGGTGTATCTGGGCGAGTGGGAGGGCGCCGCGTTCCGCAAGCACATCCGTGAACGGCACCCGATCGCGGTCGAGATGTGGGAGCAGCAGCGCTGGGACCCCATCCCGGGCAGCGAACCGATGGACGCGCTGCGCAAACGCGTCAGCGCCGCGATCGGGCGGATCGCGGCCCATCATCCGGACGAGCGGGTCGTGGCCTTCACGCACGGCGGCATCATCGGGATGATCGTGCACCTCGCGACCGGCAGCACGCCGTTCGCGTTCGTCGGGGCCGACAACGGTTCCCTGACGCATCTGGTCGTGCTGCCCGACGACCGGTGGATCGTGCGCCGGTTCAACGACACCGGCCACCTGCACACCGATCTCGACCGTCCCCCGCAACCACTGACCTGAGGTCGGCGGCCCCGCCGTTCGGCCCGGATCCCGCGATCCACAGCCTGATCGTGCTACCTGCGGCCACCTTCCCGCGCCCGTGCGCGGAGCGTCGGCGATCATGTCGCCGGTCAGCTCGTGGCGGCGTCCAGTGCCGCGCTCACGGCGTCGGCGACCTCGCGTGCGCCGGCATCGTCGTCCCGGACCTCTCCGGGGACGTAGGACACGAGCGTCACCACGTCGCCGCGCTGCTCGACGACGGTGTAGGACGTGAACAGCCCGATCTGGGGCGTTGTCTGCAGCAGCAGCCGCCCGTCGGCGTCATCGAGGATCTCGGTCGTGAGCTGCGTGCCGTCGTCTCCGGTCGACGTCGCGCACTCGGTGGCCACGCGGCGGAACCCGGCCAACGCCTCGTCGGCGACATCGGCTGACGCGTACCGCGCCAGGTTCTGACGCACGCTCGCCGTCTCGGGCGCGGCGCCGCTGGGCTCCTGCACCTGCAGATCGACAACACGGACCTCGGTGCGCTGCGGGTCCGTCGGATACTCGGTCGGCTGGCACGGATCGAACAACTGGGACGACCGGCGCCGCGCGGTGGCGTCGCGCCGCACGGCCCACTTGAAACCGGCTTCGGGGTCCGGCAGGTCTGCGGGCGTGAGCGCAGCTTCCTGCAGATCGTCGATATTGTCGACCGACGCCGCTGGTTCCGTGTCCTGCGGAGCGGGATCGGCCGCGCTCGTCGGCTCGGCTGCGCTTGTGGGCTCCGTCGGGGCCGCAGACGCGTCGCCGGCCGGTTCGGTGGCTTCGTCGACGGTCGTGCCCGGGCTCCCGGCGGTCTCGATCGTGGAGGCCGCGCCGTCACCGCACGCCGCGAGCAACACCCCCAGGATCGTTGCCGCCACCAACGCGGGCAGGGCGCGGCTTCCACGCCGGCGCGCCCACGGTGCTGCTGACCGTCGCACGGACATCACCCTCCTGGTCGGCGTCAGCGTAGAGCAGCGGTCGCCGCAGACCGGCGAGGCGAGGCGCACCCGTGATCGGCGCATGGTCCGACCCTGTGACCTCGGGCAGCGCGCCGGTGCAGAATTTGCGATGCTAGGAGCACGGAGCAGGGCGGTGCCAGGGAGGAAGCGCGATGGCCAGCAAGCCGTTCGGATCGGTGATCTCGGCCCGCATGGCGGTCAGCGTCTATGAAGCGGACCGCTTCGAGGACCACGAGGTGGTATCCGCCGACAGCCTCCCGCTGACGCCTGCGTCGCACGTCCTCCACTATGGCAGCGCCTGCTTCGAAGGCCTCAAGGCACACCGTGGTACCGACGGCGTCGAGCGCATCTTCCGACTCGACCGCCACGTGGAACGCATGCGCATCAGCGCCGAACTGCTGTGCCTGCCGGAGCCGCCGGTGGATCTGCTGACCGAGATGATCCGGGACGTCGTGGTCGCCAACCGCGACGACGTCCCGGAGCCACCCGGCGCGCTGTACCTGCGGCCGGTGCTGATCGGCACCGAACCGAACATCGGCGCCGCCGCACGCCCGTCGCGGACCGCGCTGCTGTATGTCATCTCGTCACCGGTCGGCGACTACTTCGACACCTCGCGCACCCTGACGGTCATGATCGAGACCGAGTTGCCGCGGACCACCCCGCAGTTCGGACAGGTCAAGACCGGCGCCAACTATGCGATGGCGCTGGGCATCACGCGTCGCGCCGCGCGGGAGCACGGCGCCGACCAGGTGCTGTTCTCGCCGGGCGGGCTCGTCCAGGAGACCGGGGCCGCGAACTTCCTGATGATCGACGGCCACTGCATCGTGACCCGCGGCCTCGACGGGTCGTTCCTGCACGGCGTGACCCGCGACTCGGTCCTCACGATCGCCCGCGAGCAGGGCTACGACGTCGAGGAACGTGATGTCACCGTCGACGAGATCGTCGAACGCGCCCCTCAGGTCGAGATGGCCCTGTCGGGCACAGCGGCCGTGCTCGCGCCCATCGGAACGCTGATCCACGAGGGGCAGCAGATCACCGTCGGCGACGGTTCACCCGGACCCAACACCGGCAAGCTGCGTGAGACGCTGCTCGCCGTGCAGCGGGGCGAGACGCCCGACCGCTGGGGCTGGACGACCCAGGTCTGACGCACGCCCCTCGGGCGCGGTCAGGCGGGCTGGGAGATGCCGATGCCGCCCGGTGTGTCGGCCCCGTAGCGCTCGATCTCGCGGTCCAGGTCCAGACGGCCGATCCGCGTCCGCGCTGCCAGTGCCTGCTCATCGAGCATCCCGGCCGGGATGATCCACGCGATCTCGAACTCCAGGCCGTCGGGATCGCGCCCGTACAGGCTCTTGGTCGACCCGTGGTCCGAGGCGCCGGCCAGGGCGCCGTTGGCCTGCAGGCGCCCGGCGAGCTCGCGCATCGCGGCCAGCGTGTCGACCTCCCAGGCCAGGTGGTACAGGCCGACGGTGGACCGCCCCGCCTGGGACGCACCGGCGGATGCGCCGATCTGGAACAGCCCGAGGTCGTGGTCGTTGTTCGAGCCGGGCGCCTGCATGAACGCCGCCGCCATGCCCGGGATGTCGATGTCGACGCGTGTGAAGCCGAGCACCTCGGAGTAGAAGGCCACGCTGCGTTCGACGTCGCTGACGTACAGCACAGCGTGGTTGAGGCGGGTGATGCCCATCGCGAACTCCTCGGACCGTAAGCGGACTGCGGTCCGCATTGTACCGCTCCAGCGACTCGATGCGTGCGTGGGTGCAAGGATGGACCGATGACGAACCGCGACGACCGCCGCCCGGACGACCGCACCGACGCCACCATCGACTCGACGCCACCGACGTTCCCGCTCGATGCGGTCCGCGCCCGCTTTCCGGCGCTGCGTGCGACCGCGCCCGACGGTCGGCCCGTCGTGCACGCCGACGCACCCGGCGGCACGCAGGTCCCGCAGCAGGTCATCGACGCGATCGCCGCCTACCTGCGGGCCGGCAACGCCAACGCCCACGGCGTGTTCGCCCGTTCGCGGGCGACCGACGCCCTGTGCGCCGACGTGCGCGCGTCCGCCTCCGCCGTCGTCGGCGGCTGGTCCGACGGCATCGTGTTCGGGCCCAGCATGACCGCGCTCACCATGCACCTGGCCGATGCGCTGGCCGACGAGATCACCATCGACGATCGCATCGTGTGCACCCGGCTGGACCACGACGCCAACGTCTCGCCGTGGCTGCACCTGGCGCGGCGCACCGGCGCGGAGATCGACTGGGTCGACCTCGATCCCGGCACGGGGACGCTGGACCTCGCCACGCTGCGCGTCGGCGACCGCACGCGGCTGGTCGCCTTCCCGTTGGCATCGAACGCGCTGGGCACCGTCGTCGATCCCGCGCCGTTCGTGTCGGCTGCACGCTCGGTCGGTGCGGTCACGTTCGCCGATGCCGTCCACGCCGCCCCGCACGTCGCGATCGACCAGCGCGCGGCCGGCATCGATGTGGTCGTGAGCTCGCCCTACAAGTACTTCGGTCCGCACGCCGGTGTGTTGTCGGCGGACCCCGAGCTCCTGGCACGCTGGACACCACGCAAGGTCCGACCGGCGCCCGACAGCGGTCCCGAGCGCTGGCAGCAGGGCACCGCGGCGTTCGAGGCGATCGCCGGCGTCGGTGCGGCGCTGGCCTACATCGAGGAGATCGGCATGGACGCGATCGCCGCGCACGAGCGCGTGCTGACCGACCGGTTCCTGGCGGGGCTCGCGGACCTTCCGCACGTCACGTTGCACGGCCCGGCGACCGTCGACGGCCGCACGCCGACGTTCGCGGTGACCGTCGAGGATCGCACGCCCGACGACGTGGCGCGCCGGCTGGCGGCCGACGGCATCGCGACCTATGCGGGCCACTACTACGCCGTCGAGCCGATGCGTCGGCTGGACCTGCTCGACAGCGGCGGCGCGGTGCGGATCGGCTTCGTCCACTACCACGGCACCGACGACGTCGATCGCGTGCTCGCCGCACTGGAGGCGTTGGCGGACCCGGCACCGCCGTAGCTCCTCGGGCGTTCACATGCGATCGGTGTCGCATCAGTCCGATGCGCGCCCGTCGCCGACCCGGCGCCCCAGACCGGCTTCGCGCGCCTTGACGATCGCCTGGGCCCTGTCGGTGACCTGCCACGTGGTGAAGATGTTCGACACAGAGCACCGTGCCCGCCATGACGATGCCCAGCGCCTGCGACATGGCCGCCACGCGCCGCTCTGGCTTGCGCAGCTGCACGAGCACCGCCGTGACGAGCGTCCACGTGATGATGCCCAGGGTGTTGAAGTGACCCCGGTGGGCCTTGATGTCGGCGGGCAGATTCTCAGCGCCGACCGCCGCGACGAGCGTGTAATGGGGCAGCCACATCATCACGACCTCGAGCAGTCCGAACACGCCCAGGGCGAGCACCCACAGCGACGTCAGGGTTGCCACACATGGAAGGCGATGCGCCGACGACGGCTGCTGGGCGGCCCCGCCCCCGGGGACGGGCCGTCGCGGTCCGCGACCGTGCGTCGCTGCGGAGCGTGCTGTCCGTTGGGTCTGTCATGGTTGGTCCTGTGAGTGATCGATGTCGGAGCGACCATCCGGGCTCGGTGTTCCCGTCGTCACGGGGGCAGGCTCCCGATCGGGCCGGGATCCTGCCCGGGTCTTCTGTCGCGTCGGGGCCCGTGCCGGGGTACGTTGCGTCCGACGCCGCGTGCGCTCGGAGGTTGTCATGGCCACACACGAGATCCGTGCCGACTACGCGGTGCCGCTGGCGGGGCAGCCCGCGACTGGACACAACCGCTGGCATCCGGACGTCCCACCGGCGGTCCGCTGCGATCCTGGCGATGAGGTCGTCATGGACACGCGCGACGCGCTGGACGGCCAGATCACCAGTGACGCGACCGTTGACGACGTGGCCAACGCTGACCTCGGGCCGGTGCATCCGCTGACGGGGCCGGTGTACGTCGAGGGCGCTGAGCCAGGCGACCTGCTGGTCGTCGACGTCGTGGACGTGACCCCGGCCGACTTCGGGTTCACGGTGCAGATCCCGGGCTTCGGGTTCCTCCGCGAGGACTTTCCCGAGCCGCACCTCATCCGGTGGGATCTCGCCTCCGGGTTCGCGACGTCCGAGGACCTGCCGGGTGTCCGGATCCCGGCCGCGCCGTTCCTGGGCACGTTCGGTGTCGCGCCCTCGCGTGACCTGATGGCACAGATCACCGCCCGCGAACAGGACCTCCTCGAGCGGGGCGGCATGGTGCTCCCCCCCGATCCGGCCGGTGCCGTGCCCGACGATCCGGCGATCGCCAACGACGCGCTGCGCACGATCCCGCCGCGTGAGAATGCCGGCAACGTCGACATCCGCCAGTGCGGCGTCGGCGCGCGGCTGTACATCCCGGTGTGGACCGACGGTGCGCTGTTCTCGGGTGGCGACGCCCACTACGCCCAGGGTGACAACGAGAGCTGTGGCACGGCCATCGAGATGCGGGCGACGTTCACGTTCCGATTCGATGTCCGCAAGGGCGAGGCGGCGCGGCACGACCGTCGGCGGCTGCGGTTCGAGCGATCCGACTACTGGGTCGCACCGGAGATCGCAGCGCCGCGGGCGTTCTACGCGACGACCGGGCTGTCCATCGACGCCGACGGCGTGAACCACTCCGAGGACGTCACGGTCGCCACCCGCGAGGCGCTGCGCGAGATGATCGACCACCTGACCACCGAGCGCGGCTTCGACCGCCAGCAGGCCTACGCGCTCTGCAGCGTCGCGGTCGACCTGCGCATCGCGGCACTGCCCGACGTGCCGAACATGGTCGTGACGGCGCTGCTGCCGACCGACATCTTCGTCTAGACGGACTCCGCCGGCCGCGAGATCCTCACGTGACCGGCGACCGGACGGGCGAACGTCAGGAGCGTCCATGTCCGAGACCACCGTGACAGACGTCAGGCCCGGCGGTGTGCCGGTCGTCGGACAGACGGCAAGCATGAGCCGCACGGTCAGCCACCGCGACATCGAGTTGTTCTCCGAGATCAGCGGTGACGACAACCCCTTGCATGACGACGAGGAGTACGCGACCGCGCTGCCGCCCGACGCCGGGGGCGCCCCGACGGGCGGCTGAGCGGCCGCGGCGAGGATCCCTCCCGCTCTCGCGTCGCGTCACCTATGGTCGGGTGCACGGGGGCGTGACCATGTGGAGGAGCCCATGAACACCGTCGCACTCGTCGTCAAGCTGACCGCGCGCGAGGGACTCGAGGACGAGGTCGCCGAGTTCCTGCGTGGCGCTGTCGACCTGGCGAACCAGGAGGAGGGCACGCCCGTGTGGTTCGCGTTGCGCACCGACACATCGACGTTCTGGATCGTCGATGCGTTCCCTGGCGAGGCCCAGCGCAACGCCCACCTCGAAGGACCCATCGCGGGCGCGCTGATGGACAACGCCGACCGCCTGCTCAGCGCACCGCCGGAGATCAACCGCGCTGACGTGCTGGCGTCCAAGACCCCCTAGGACCGGTAGGACGTCACGCCGGGACCCGTCGCCGTCGTCAGTCACGACGGCGACGGTTCGTCAGGTGATGCCCGTGGTCGTGATGCGGACCAACCGCTGCGCGGTGGCCACGGCCACCGTACGCGGTCCCGGCGGCTCCTCGACGCACCGGATCGGCAGCGCGTGCTCGCCCAGCCAGCGCGCGAGCCGTTGCTGATCGCCGCCGAACTCGATCCACGGGATGCCGCTCGGCGCGTTGACGTGCTCGGCCGGCATCCGGCCGGGGTGCCGACCATCGTCGGTGTCCCACTGGATGAAGAACGGCAGCTGGTGGCCGGACAGCGCGGCGTCGAGGCCGACCAGGCGCCACCGCAGCTCGACGTCGTCCTCGGTGCGTCGCGCCATCGCTTCCGGTGTGAGACCGAGTCGATCGGCGATCTCGTCGATCGCGTCGGTGCGCAGGCACAGGGCCGCGAGCCGGTCCCCGTGGCGGGTCTGTTCGATCACCCACCGACCCAGCGGGCTGTCCTGCGCTTCCGCATCGTCCACCACGGTCATCAGCTCGAGGTACGCGTCCCCGAGCGGCACGATCCAGTTGCCCGTGCCGGTGCCCACGTGCCGGCCACCCGGAACCGCCGTCAGACCGGCGCGGGCGCGCACGCGCGCGGCCCACGACGCCGGGTCGTTCACCGCGATGATCGCGTGGTCGATGGCCAGCATGCGCGTCGCAGTCTAGATGGACGTTGATCATCGAACATGCGTTCGACTAGAGTGGTCGGCATGACCGACACCTTGACGTTCCAGGGATCGCTGCTCGACACGGTTGACGACGCGCCGACCTTCGCGGCCGACTTCGCAGGCATGCGCCGGTACCACCTGCACGACGGGGCGTGGGTCGACCGGCTGCCGGGATGGGTGCGCGGTGCCGACCGGCTGTACACGGCGGCGGAGCGCCACCTGCCGTGGCACAGCGGGACCGAACGCATCCGCGGCATGGACGTCCCGCGGCCGCGCCTGGTCGCGACCGTCGACCGGGGATCGCTGCCCGATGGGCTCGATCTCGTCGGCGAGCTGTCGGATGCGCTCAGTGCCCGCTACGGCGTCCGACTCGACCGCATCAGCTGCAACCTGTACCGCGACGGTCGTGACAGCGTGACCTGGCACGGCGACCGGATCGTCCGCGACCTGCCACAGGCGACCGTGGCGATCGTCTCACTGGGCGAGCCGCGCCCGTTCCGCATCCGCCCGCGCGGTGGCGGGTCCAGCCTGTCGTGGTCGGTCGGACGCGGCGACCTGCTCGTCATGGGCGGGTCGTGCCAACGCACCTGCGAGCACGCCGTGCCCAAGGTCGCCTCCGCCGGTCCCCGCATCGCCCTGATGTTCAGAGAGCGCCGATAGCCGCCCGCCGCGTCTTTCGCGGAACCAGGGTCTGCGAATTGCAGGCGCGCGTACGACATGTGATTGTGCGTGCAGGACGGCCGCCCGGCAGCCCTCGCAGATCAGTGACCGCGCTCGATCCACTCCGGCAGTGAGCCGGACTCCTCACCGATCGTCGTCCTGTCGCCGTGGCCCGTGTGGACCACCGTGTCCTGCGGCAGCGTGAGCAGGCGGTCGCGGATCGAGGCGATGATCGTGTCGAAGTCCGAGTAGGAGCGCCCCGTGGCGCCGGGTCCACCCTGGAACAGGGTGTCCCCCGAGAACAGGATCCCGTCGCCGTGCAGGCACACCGATCCGGGCGAGTGGCCGGGCGTGTGCAGCACCGTCAGATGGGTGCCGCCGACCGAGATGACCTGACCGTCGGCGAGGTCGAGATCGGGCGCCCTGTGCGGGTGCACGGCGTCCCAGAGCATGCGGTCGTTGGGATGCAGCGCGATCGGCGCACCCACCAGATCGGCGACGTCGACCGCCGCGTTGATGTGATCGTTGTGGCCGTGGGTGCACACGATCATCGGCACGCGTCGTCCACCGACCGCCTCCGAGATCCTCGCGGCATCGTGCGCGGCGTCGATGACGATGACCTCGTCGTCGTCGCCGACGAGCCAGACGTTGTTGGTCACGTGGAACGACTGCCCGTCGAGGGTGAACTCGCCGTCGGTCGTGAGGTGCTCGACCGTCACCAGACCACCACCGAGCGGACGAGTGCCTCCCCCGACCCGGAATCGGGCACGATGACCTCCTCGACGGTGACGGGCTCACCCTCGGTCCGCGCCACCACCCCCCGTGCCGTCGTGGTCATGCGGTGATCCTCCTGTTGCGGTCGTCGTCGCGGTGATCGTAGTGGGTGACCGGCGACCGCGACGCCGAGCCCGGTCAGCCCGCGACGCGCACGCCCGGCCAGCGTTCGGCGGGGCGCTTGCGCTCGAGCCCGGCCGTACTCGTCCTGTGTTGCGCTGCGCGGTTGCGCCGCCAGACGCCGTCGAGTCGATCGCCGACTCCGAGCGGTGCGCAGATCTCGAAGGTGCCGTCCTCGGCCGCCACGGCGACCGCAGTGGACACGCTGTCAAGCCTCGGTGACGGCGACGCTGACGCTGTGGTGGCCGGTCGCGCCGTCCGGCCGTGGCGGGACGCGGTCCGCGGTCTGCGTCCGGCCGTCGCCGTCCGTGGCGCGGACCCGCAACGTGTGGTCGCCGGGGGTCGCGTCCCACGTGTGGACCCATTGGCGCCACGAGTCGACGCTCAACTCGTCGGCCAGCCGCGCCTCACGCCATTCGCCGTCGTCGACCTGCACCTCGACCCGTGTGATCCCCCGTGTCTGTGCCCACGCGACGCCGGCGACCGCCACCCGCCCCGCCACCACGGTCGCGCCGGGCCGCGGGACGTCGATGCGTGACTGCGTCTTGATCGGCGCACGCTCGGCCCACCCGCGGGGGATCCAGTAGGCGTCGAACGCGTCGAAGGTCGTCAGCTCCAGCTCGCTGAGCCACTTCGTGGCGGACACGTAGCCGTACAGCCCTGGGACGACGAGGCGCGCTGGAAACCCGTGGGCGCGCGGGAGGGGTTCGCCGTTCATGCCGACCGCGATCAACGATGACCGCCCGTCCAGCACGACGTCCAACGGCGACCCGGTCGTGAAGCCGTCGACGGCGCGTCCCACGAGTTGGTCCGCCTGCGGCCGCACCCCGGCGTCGGCCAGCACGTCGGCCAGGCGCACACCACGCCAGCGGGCGTTGCCGACCAGGTCGCCGCCGACCTCGTTGGACACACAGGCGAGCGTGACGTCCGCCTCCACGATCTCATAGGCCAGCAGATCGTCGATGGTGAGCTCGCGTGGCGCGTCGACCATGCCCGTGATCCGCAGCGTCCAGTCGTCGACGCTCACGGTCGGGACCCGCAGCGCCGTGTCGATGCGGTAGAAGGTCTCGTTGGGTGTGACCAACGGCGAGATGCCCTCGACGTCCAACGAGGCCGCCGCTGGCGCCGGTGGCAGCGGGTCGTCGGGTTGTGGCAGCACGGCGCGCGCGTACTCGCTGATTGCTGCGGCCCGGCTCGTGAGCCACCGGCCCGCGGCGCCTGCGACGACGGCGACCGCTCCCACCGCGGCCGCCGCGCCGAGGAAGGCGCGTCGGTCGACGCCGGTGTCCGGCACGCCCGTCGACTCGGCGGACGAGGCGTCAGCGCGGCTCGCACCGGCAGCGGCGGCGTCCTTGACCGTGAGCGGTGCGATCAGCAGCCGGAGCGCGATGATGCCGGCAACGGTCGCGCCGACGGCGGGCAGCACGGCACCCGGACCGGCCGCGCCGGCGTCGGCGATCGCCGCGCCGACCCCGACCAGGCCCAGTGCGACGACACCGGCGACGCCCGTCCACCACCGCCGGACGGCCAGCACGCCGGTCATCGCCGCGACTCCCGCCAGCACGAGCACGACCGAGGCGATCAGCACGGGCTTGTCGGCCGTGCCGAGGACCGCGACCGCGGCGTCCTTCAGCGCGGGTGGTGCGAGATCGATCACCACCGCCCCGATCGACGTGACCGGTGCGCGAGCGCCCGGCACCGCCGCCGCGACGAGCTCGCCCGCCGCCAGCGCGGCGCCCGCCGCGATCACGCCGGCGAGCGCGGCGTACACCGTCGGCGGCGGCGCTGCCGACCGCTCGCTGGTGTCAGGTCGGGTGAGGGTGGCCATCAGCTTCCATGGTGGTCGGCGGGAGTGCCGCCGGCCACGGGGGTGTCGTCACCGACGGTGGCACGGTCACCGCGGTGACCATCACCGGGTGCGATGCCCGTCACCGGGTCGCCGCGCGGTGGCTCCGTCGGGGAGCGCACCACCCAATCTGCTGCATCGCCGACGACCACGGAAGTCTGTTTCGCGAATGTTGCGGCGCGACTCAGACGCCGGCGGCGTCGGCGAACTCGGCCATCGACGTGAACCGCCAGTCGGGTGTCACATCACCGAGCGGCTCTGGTGTCGCGCCGAACCCCGCCTGCGCGTGGCGGCGGTGGATCCACACCGTCCGCAGCCCCACGACCTTCGCCGGCTGGTGGTCGTGGTACAGGCTCTCGGCGACGTGGACCAGCTGGTGGCGCTCGAGGCCGAGGCCCTCGACCGCGGCGAGCAGCGCCGCGAAGTTCGCGGGCGCCGGCTTGTAGGACCCCACGTCCTCGGCGGTGACGATGCGGTCGAACGTCACACCGAGACGTTCGTTCGAGTGCGCGAACGACGCGCGATCGACGTTGGACAGGATGATCAGCGAGAAGCGCGTGGACAACCGCCGGAGCGCGTCGGTCGAGTCACCGAACGCGGGCCAGTCGACGACCGAGCCGCCGAAGGCATCGGCCTCCGCGTCCGACACCGGGGCCCCCAGTCGGCCGCCGATGCGACGCATGACCTCCGCGAGCACGACCGGGTAGCGTGCACCGGGCATCTCGCCCTGCACCGTCGTCTCGTTGGCCGAGAACGCGGCGAGCACCTGGTCCCGCGACACCGCCGGATCATGTCGCTCGATCCACGGCTGCAGCGCGCGGGTGATGCCCGTCTCCCAGTCGATCAGCGTGCCGTAGCAGTCGAAGGAGAGCGCTGCCACGTCGTCGAACCGGTCGGCCACCATCGCTGCTCCCTCCGTGCGGTCAGCCCAGCCACGCGAGCACGTCCGCCGCCAGCGTCTCGGCGTCGACGGAGCGTTCGGTGTCGACGTCCACCACCGGTCCGACAGCCAGCGGGGTGCGGTGCACATCAGACCACAGCTCGTCGTCCGGACGAATCGCCTGCAGGTCACCGGTGCGTCGGGTGGGCATGCGCGCACGATGACGGCGGCGGGCGACCTCGACGGAGCATCGGCAGCGGACCTGCACCACCGGCGATGGCAGCGCGCGCAGCAGCGGCTCGGCGTAGGGGTACCACGTGCTGTCGAGCACGGCGCCGGTGTTGGCGGCAGCCACCGCGAGCATGGCGTAGACGGCCGCGCGCCCCAGCTCCCGGGACCGTTCAATCTCGATGGGGTCGCCGAGCGCGTCCATCAGCCCGTGCTTGATCGTGTCCTTGGCGAGCAGCGGCAGACCGAGGGCCGGGGCGAGCAGCGCGGCCACCGTCGACTTGCCCGAGGCCGGCATGCCGCCCACGGCGACGAACACCTGCGGCGTCACGGCGCGGGCCGTCCGAGGTGCATCCTGCGTTCGGTCGTCCACCGGCCGTCGGTCTCCACCTGGAAGGCCACCGTGTCGAGGCGTGCGTGGACCGGCAGGTGCGGGCGAAGGAGGACCTCGAGCGGCCCAGGGTCGACACCGGCGGGGAGCCGGACGAGGCTGCAGTGGGGCGTGAAGTCGTCGATCGCGTGGTCAGAGGCGTCAGCGATCACCGAGGCCAGCGCATGGAGTGCCGCCTTCGGATCGGGGGCCAGGTAGACGGTGGTGCGGTCGCGGGCGTCGGCGGGAAACCGCTCCGGGCCTCCCAGTTCGATGTCGAAGGGCAGCTCAGCGGCAAGCGCTGCCGCCACGTCGTCGATCACCGACCGGGCCACATCAGGGTCCAGCCACGGGTACCCGAACGAGATGTGGCCGGGATCCAGGACCGTTGCTCCCGCTGGCAACCGCGGGCGGAGGTCGGCCAGGAGGGGATCGGCGGCCGGCACCATGAGCTGAAGTGCGCTGAGGCCGGCCATCGCCGCGTGTCAGCTGGTCCGGTCAGGGTTGACGGCGTCCTTTGCCGCGTCGGCGGCGTCGCTGATCTTCTCCTTGACCGACGCGCTCGCCTGGTCGACCTTGCCCTCCCGCTTGAGCTTCTTGTCGCCGGTGATCGCGCCTGTGGCCTCCTTCGCGCGGCCCTTCACGTCTTCGCTGGTGTGATCGCTCATCACTGCTCCTTCGGTGGTCGCCGACACCTTTCCCACCGGCATGGGTGACATGCGTCGTGGATCGGCGCGCGGTACGGCCGTACGTCCGGCCGTGTGCGCTGCGACGCGTACGCCGAGGGGCGTGCGCGCATACTCGGTCCGGTGAGCGACCGATCTCTGACCGACCGCGCCGACGTGCGGCTGCGTGCGCTGGACGCGGTCTTGCGTCGCGTCGTTCGCCCCGTCGACGCCCTGACGCCGGCCGAGCTGCAACGGGAGCGTGCGCGCACGCTGCCGGGCAACCCGCTCGCCCGGTTGGTGTTCGGAGGGCGTGCCCGCGGCGTGTCGGTGGCCGATCGTCGCATCGAGCGGTCCGGCTGGTCGATCCCGCTGCGGACGTATGCGCCAGTCGGTGTCACCGACCCGCCGATCGTGGTCTTTCTCCACGGCGGCGGCTGGGTCGTCGGCAACGTGGCGCAGTCGACGTGGATGTGCAGCCAGATCGCGCGTCACTCGCAGGTGCTGGTCGTCTCGGCGGGCTATCGACTGGCGCCCGAGCACCGGTTTCCCACCGCAGTGGACGATGCCTACGCGGCCGTGTCATGGATCGCCGAGCACGGTGACGAGCTCGGAGGGGATCCGTCGCGCCTCGCGCTGCTGGGCTCGAGCGCCGGCGGCAACCTCGCGGCCGTGGTCTGCCAGATGGCTCGGGACCGGGCGGGTCCGTCGATCGCGTTGCAGATCCTGCTGTACCCGACCGTCGACGTGACGCAGGAGACACGGCCGCGGACCGACCTCGACGACGCGCCGATGCTGCCGGTCGCGGACCGGATCGCCTACCTCCGGCACTACACGGAGGACGCCGTCGATCCGTACGACCCGCGGATCTCGCCACTGCACGCCGCGAGCCTGGCCGACCTGCCGCCCGCGCTGGTCATCACCGCGGAACACGATCCGTTGCGTGACGAGGGACGACGGTACGCCGACCGCCTCCGAGCTGAGGGTACACCGGCCCGCTACACCGACTACGCCGGCATGTGCCACGGCTTCATGTCGTTCCCCGGGCTGGCGGCCGCGGCGCGTCAGGCACTTGCCGAGATGTGCCAGGAGATCGACGCGACCCTGTGATCGGTCGCGGGGCGCACGGCGCTCGGTCGAGATGTGCCAGGACATCGACGCGACCGTGTGATCGTTCGCGCGGCGCACGAGGCGCTCGGTCCCTCGGCGAAGGCGCGTGGTGCGCCTGCGGTGGGCGCGGTGGTGGTTGACCGGCGGCTGGGGCCGGTACGCGTCAATCGCCCGGCGGCTGGGCGTCGAGGCCGCGGCGCAGTTGGTCGGTCAACGTCCGGTGCGCGCGGGGGTCTGCGCGCCGCAGGTCATCGAGCCGGTCCAGCATGCGGTCGACGTCGCTCCGGGACAGTGTCGCCGGTGCCGGCTCACCCCGGAACTCGGCCTTCGCGTCCTCGACGTCGTCGCGGAGTTCGGTCAGCGCGTCGATCGCCGCCCGCTCGGATGACGTGAGCTCATCGGTCGACAGCCGGGCCGCCAGGACCTCGACCGCGTCGAGCATGGTGCCCAACTGCTTGCCGTAGCTGCCCACGCGCGACAGCACGTGGTTCTCGATCGGGGCGTCGCTGCTGTTGACGCTGATGAACAGCTGCGGGTTGAAGAACCGGGTCCAGCTGGTCTGCGGGTTGATCAGGAAGTCCGCGAACGGGAACGCGACAGGTGGCTGTGCCATGCCACTCCTCGATGCCAGCGATGCGTCGCCCTCAGCGTAGCCGCGGTGGGTGGCTGTCCGTGTGCCGTATCGGCGCTCGAGGGTGCCGCGGGCACTCGCCCAGTGACGCCGTGTCCAGGCCGTGCCCCCTCGGACAGGGGAGGCGTGGTGGGTCGACATGCTATGACGTGCACCGGAGATCGGGTCCGGAGGCCCAGGGGGACGGGGGTCGTGACGATGCGTCGAGGTGTCGACGCCGTGCTGGCCATGGCACTGGTGGCCGCCGTGGCTGCGTGCACGGGTGCGGATCTCGCCACCACGTCCGAGGCGTCGCCGGCCTCCGGCACGACTTCCACGCAGGCGTCCGGGTCCGAGTCCGCCGTGGCAGATAGGCTGCCCGCGACGCCCACGGACGCGGCCCTGGCCGCGTACGAGCGCTACACGACGGCGTCGGTCGGGGCCCTGGCGGCGGGCGATGCCGATGCCGTCGCGCTGGCGGACGTCGCGGCCGATCAGGCGCTGAACCACGTGCGGCGCAGGCTGCGTGCGAACTCGCGGGACGGCGTGGTCGTCACGGGATCGCTCGAGCCGTCTGCGACGCCTGAGGACGTCCGCTACGACGGGGCGACGGCGACGGTCACCGACTGCGCGCTCAACGCGCTGGAGCAGGTCGACGCCGACGACCCCGACCGGGTGGTCACCGAGGCGACGGGCTGGCGGCAACCCGTCACGGCGACCGTCGAGCAGCGCGACAGCGGATGGATCGTCACCCGCATCCGCGTACCGCTGCGTGACGGCAGCGGGCGTGTTCCTCCGCCGCCCGACGAGCCGCCCTACCTGCGCGGCCCGGCGCAGGGCCCCGCCCCGCCCAGCTGCGTCCCGCCCG
Source organism: Euzebyales bacterium (assembly GCA_036374135.1). Classification (NCBI taxonomy): domain Bacteria; kingdom Bacillati; phylum Actinomycetota; class Nitriliruptoria; order Euzebyales; species Euzebyales bacterium. The sequence goes on along the minus strand of DASUUK010000003.1, from coordinate 38 downwards.
ACCTCGCTCGGGACGCCGTGGACGGCTACGAGGCGTTC
>DASUUK010000002.1 GCA_036374135.1 Euzebyales bacterium | reverse complement strand
GCGGTTCGTTCGTCTCGACGATCTCCAAGATCAGCGTTCCGCTGGACGGTGACGCTCGAGGTCGATGCAGCGACCGGTGAGAATCGCAGCATCGTGGGCTGCAACCGGTCCGACAGTGCTGTGACGAAGCGGGTCTTGCCGATCCCAGCCGGACCCGTGACGGTGACGACACCCGCTCTGTCGGACGGCAGTGATTCGACAGCCGCCACGGCTGCGCGCAGCTGCGCGTCCCGACCGACGAGCGTCTGACTGCTCACCCGCACCACGGTCGTCACGTCCACCACTCCTCGCGCGTGGCTCTGGCATCCACGCCTCCGAGGTGATCATCGTTGACCACGGGTGCCCCGCGAGGAGACCGACGGGCACACCATCCAGAACCAGAAGTTCGAGCGCTCGATCCCGTTCGCTCTCCCCGCGTGAGGTCCTTGGACATCGTCGGCGACGGTCCCTCGCCTGCTGCTGTCGCTCGCGGGAGGCGTCCTGCTCGTCCGCTGGCGCCACAGCTGACCGTCGGACCGGTCGGTTCGCGTTCCCGGTCCGGACTCAGCAGCCGAGCGCCGACTGGATGGCGGCGCTGTGCGCGGCGAGGGTCGCGGCCCGGGCAGGTGTGATCCCGTTGCCGGTCTTGGCCTCGACCTCGTTGTCGAACGCGCCGAGTTTGCCGCACGCCGCGTTCGTCCTGCCATGCGTGCAGTCGCGGGCGGCGTTCCGCAGCTTGGAGGTCAGACTGTTCTCGAGGCCCTGCGGCAGACCGAGCGTCTCGACGTACTCGGCGAGCGCGGTCGTGTGCTCGCAGGGGTCGGCCACGACCGCGACGACGTCCCGCTGGGCCGTGTTGTTGTCGTTCGGCACGAGCCGCCAGTGGGCGATGGCTCCCGTGATCGTGTCGGCGTTGCTCGCGTCGCCGGTGGCCGAAGCGCTCGCGAGCAGCGACACGGGGCGTGCGGCCGCAGGCGACCACGAGAAGGGTCCGATCACGTCGGATGCTCCCGGGGTGATCGGGCCACCTGTGGCGAGTTGAGGTGTCGTCGCCGGCGACCAGTCCGCCGGCCACGCGAGGCCACCCGCCGGGTCCGCGTGGAACAGCTTCACCGAGCCATTCGTCGCCGGGGCGGTGCCGCGGTTGCCCACCCGCACGTAGACGTATCCGGGGAAGCCCGCGAGGGGCGCCTCGTGGGCCAGGCCGCCGTCAGGAAATCGCCGGTTCCAGATGTCGGCCGTCCCGGTGACGTCGTCGAGGTGCGGCAGGTACACGCCGCCGCGCCCGTCGTCGATGTAGACGTCGACCTGTGGCGGCTGCCCCGGATCGGTGGTCGGCGCGCCCGGCGCTCGGAAGAGACCCTGCGTCTCGAAGGCCCAGCGGATGACCTTGTGGTACGCGCCGCCGACGAGCCCTTCGGTGGTCCAGTCGAGGGCGTCGGTGGCCATGAGCCGCGCACACCAGTCATCCGGCGTCGCGGGATTGGTCAACGGTGTCAGGTCGCCGACCGCGCGCAGCACGAGATACGTGACGACCCGGGAGGCCAGCCTGCGCCGGTCGAGGCTGGCCGAGTCTCCACCGATGGCGCGATAGACACGGAAGTGGCACGTCGCGAGGATCTGCTCGCTGGGATAGCCGCCGACATCGTTGGCGCCGCCCCACCCCCAGCTGTCGGCAACGTCGCGGTTCATCCACCGGAGCGGCCGGAACGGTGTGTAGCGGAACCGCTCGACCATCCCCAACTCGCGCAGCATCGACTCGGGATCGGTCTGGATGCCCGCGAGACCATCCCCGGCGCTGTGCGCGAAGCCGAAGTTCGGCGAGTCGACGTGGTCCCAGAGGATCCCGTGACCGCCGATCTCGTGCCAGTGGACGTACTTGTCGACGGCACGGCCCAGCGGGTTCGTCGTGTCGGTGAGGTCGGCGAGGCAGTAGCCGACGAGCCCTATGCCGTCGCCTTGGGCATCGCCCTGGCAGTAGGCGTTGACGGTCAGGCCCGTCCCGCCGCACGCCCGGTGGTCGACGTGGACCGGGAAGTTCGTGCCGTCGAAGTAGGTGTTGCGGTCGAAGCCGAGATCCTCAACGACGGAGAAGAAGCCGTCGGCGTGGTAGTAGGCGCTCACGGCCGCGAAGTCGTTCGTGCGGGCCTGGTAGTCGAAGTCGGTCCCGGTCGGTTCGGTCGGCGCGGCGATGTTCGGCCCGTCGTCGTCGGAGAGCACCACGTTGCTGCCAGCGAGGGACTGCTGGCCGGCGGTCGGGCCGTCCAGGTGGTCGAGCGTGATGTCGTCGCGCAGTGGGTTGAGCACGACGTTGGGCTGTGCCGCGGTGTTGCCGAGGTCACCCGTGGAGCTGATCGGGTCGAGGGTGAAGACGAAACCGTTCACCCCGGCGACGAGCGCGCGCAGCCAGAGGATGGAGTTCGTCTCGACCTCGATCAGCGCCCGCCAGTTGAGTGTGTCGAACCCGGCATACGGCAGCGTGAAGACGACCTCGGTGACGAGGTAGTCGCCGCCCGCGCGGATGGTGTCGGGCACCGGCGGGAGCGGCAACGTGATCTCGACGTCGTCGGCCTCGAGGTCATGGGTCCCCTGCACGTGATCGTCGGGCGCCGCGGGCTGCCGCGCCTGCGGATCGTAGCGGTAGACGTAGAACCGGCTCTGGTTGACGTGCAGCCGGGCTCCGTCAACATCCGCCGAGCCGCGCTCGCCGGTACCCAGCCCGAGGGCGTTGCGGACCAGCTCATCTGCGCTGTCGTCCCGCTCTTCCGTCTCGCGCCCGCCACGCTCGCTCGCCCGCGTCGCCCGCTGCCAGCGCGCCACGGCCTCCTGTGGTGGGAGCTCGGCATCCACCTCCGGCAGCGTCGTGCTCGTGCTCTCGACCACGCGTGTCGGGTCGTCCTTCACGGTCACGGTGATGCCGGCGCGCCACACCGGGACGCCGAGGTGGGTCTGTGCGAACGCCACCGTCGTGCTGTCGAACTGCCGCTTCTCGTCGACGATGCGGTAGGCGCTGCCCGCCTCACGCGGCTCGTCGTGTGTGGCCCGCTCGGCCATCCCCTCGAGCGAGATGCCTCCGGTCTCGAGCGTGCCGGGCTGCACGCGGAGGTACTCGACCGCAGCCTCCCTCGGTGTCTGCGCACTGGACCGCCACTGCTCGTCGATGTGCAGGACGTGCCGGACCCTGCCTTCGTCGTCGGTCGCCACCTGGGCGTTGATCTCAGGCCGGAACTCCATGTTCATCGCGCATCCCCGTTCCTCGTCCGGTGCTACCGCCTCGTCCGGAGCGGCAGGCCCTGGCTGGGCGGAATGGCTCGGGCTGACAGACGGACAGCGATGTCGTCAGGTGGAGTTGTGCCTCGCACAGCCATGTCAACGCAATTCCACCACATCCGTCCAGAGCTGCCAGGTGACGCCCTGATACGCGTTGAGCCGCATCAGAGGCAATGGTTGGCCGACGTGTGCTCCACGCCGTGGATCGCAGCGGGACCACATCATCCGGTCGGCGGCGGGGCCGTGCGGCACACGGGGAGGTCCTGGTCGCGGCTGCGCATCACCGCGCCGCGCGGCGCCGTCACCGGTCCGGTCTGGAGCTCCGGGTTCGGCTTCGGCAAGCTCGACGTCGCGAGCCTGCTCGACTACTGACGCGGGAGTCCGTCGCCCGGCTCGCGGCATGGGTGATGCCTGCCACTGAGATGGGCGACCGGTACGGATCCTGCCGGCGCGGACTCCGTCATCCTTGCTGCGACAACACGCAGGAGGACACGATGACGGGAACCGTCGAGCGCCCCACGGACGGTACGGTCACAACCGATCCTACGCCGCGGGAGACCCCCTGGCGCGCTGCCGGTGCCGCGTGGGGCCATGCCGCGGCCGACTGGGCGTTCCTGTTCGAGCCGTATGCGCGCGATGCGATCGAGACAGTCTTCAGCCACGCCGCCGTAGGGTCCGGCACCCGATTGCTGGACGTCGCGTGCGGCAGCGGCATGGCTCTCGGCCGCGCGGAGCGGCTCGGTGCTGATGTCGCGGGAATCGACGCCTCGGATGCCCTGCTCGCGATCGCCGCCCGACGTGCGCCGACCGCCGAGCTCGTGCTCGGATCGATGTTCGGGCTCCCTTGGGGCGACGCGAGCTTCGACGTGGTCACGTCCTTCAACGGCATCTGGGGCGGCTGCGACGACGCCGTCGCCGAGATGGCGCGTGTGCTGCGCCCCGGCGGGATCGCGGCGTTCACGTTCTGGGGTCCCGGCCGGTCCCTCGACCTTCGGGGCTACTTCAAGCTGCTCGGCGGCAGCACGCCCGAGGTGCGTGACGAGCTCATCGACACCGCCCGCATCGGCGACCCGGGTGAGGCCGAGCGGATGCTTGACGCCGCCGGTTTCGACCTCGTCACCCGCGGGACCACGATGGCACGCTTCGAGTGGGCCGACGCCGGCATCGCATGGCGGGCCCTCCGGTCGCCGGGCATCGTGCCGCCGGCCCTGGAGGCCGTCGGCGAGGAGGAACTGCGTCAGCGGGCCCTCGAGGTCATCGCCCCGTTCCGCGCGCCCGACGGCAGCTACGTGCTCGCCAACGAACTCGTCCATGTCGTCGGCCGTCGCCACGGCTGAGATCCCACACAGCTCTCACCGACGTGGCAACCGACAGGTCCCGCCAGATGGACGAGCTGCACCGACCGGCGGTGTCGTAGTCGGTCAGGCTGGGATCAACGGCCCCCGATCGCCTCCACCGGCAGCGGCTGCCCGTTCTCCGCAGGCTCGAAGCTGCCCTCGTCCGTGCAGACCTCGATGAACTGCCAGCCCGTGTCGAGCTCGGGGTCCTCGTCGTACTGGCCCTCGGACGATTCTGAGAATGGCCGGGGCGCCAGGCACCCCGCGCTACTGGTGGCTGAGCGGTGCCGGCGGCACTGGCTACGCTGGCGGACCCAGAGACAGACGGATCCGCCCAACGTGAGCACGCTGACGCATCGCATCTGGATGGACGAGGCGCTGGTCGAGGCCCGTGCCGCCCAGGAGCACGCCGACGTACCTGTCGGCGCGGTCGTCGTGCGCGACGGGCGGGTCATCGCCCGCTCGCACAACGAGCGGGAGCGACGGCAGGATCCGACGGCGCACGCGGAGATGCTGGCGCTTCGCGCCGCCGCTCGGGAGATCGGCTCGTGGCGGCTGGAGCGGTGCGTGCTGTACGTCACCCTCGAACCCTGCGCGATGTGCGCGGGCGCGGTGGTGCTCGCGCGCATCCCCACGCTGGTCTATGGCGCGCCCGATCCGAAGGCGGGTGCGGTCGGCTCGCTGATGGACCTGGCCCGTGACGAGCGGCTCAACCACCGCGCCGAGGTGATCCCGGGCGTACGGGCCGACGAGTGCGCGGGCCTGCTGCGCCGCTTCTTCCACCATCGGCGCAACGCGGCGCGCGCGGCCGCTCGCGACGACACGGTCAGTGCGTCCGCGGGAACCGGTGCGGTCACGACCGGCGACGGTCGCACGCGATGACCGACGCGCCCACCGTGTTCGAGCAGGTCGGCGGTGAGGCGGCATTCCACGCGCTGGTCGACGACTTCTACGCCGCGGTCGAGCAGGACCCCGTGCTGCGCCCGCACTATCCCGAGGATCTCGAACCCGGCAAGCGCCACCTCGCGCAGTTCCTCGCGCAGTACTTCGGTGGCGGTCCGATCTACTCCCAGCAGCACGGACACCCGCGCCTGCGGATGCGCCACGCGCCGTTCGCCATCACCCGGGCCGAGGCGCTGCGCTGGGCGCAGTTGATGGCTGGCGCGATCGGTCGTCAACCGTGGCCGGAACCGGCGGCCCGCGAGGTGCTCGAGTACGTGGCGCGGGCCGCGCCGCACATGATCAACACACAGCTTGACGCCTCATGACGACGGCGGTCGGGCGTCAGTTGACGCTGACCCGGTCGTCGACGAGGTGCTCGACCGGCACACCCTTCGGCCGGAGGTGGGGCGGTAGCAACAGGGACTCGAGCAGTCGTTGATTGTGGGTCGGCTCGGAGAAGATCGCGGCCGCGACCAGTACGACGATCAGCGCCGGTCGCGCCAGCGGTGACCATGACCCACCGCGGCGTCCGCGGACGGCTCACGACAGCCCCTTCGTGGGCTGGCGGGGAGAAGTCGGACATGGGTGGTTCCGCGACATGGTGCACAGGTGCCTCGGGAGCGCGCGCGGAGCCGGAGGGATTCGAACCCTCGAGGGCGTTGCCACCCTACGGCCATTCCAAGACCGCGCCATAGGCCAGACTAGGCGACGGCTCCAGCAGAATCGGAACTCGGCGGGCAGTATAGCGAACAGGTGGTTGCACGCCGTCCGGGGAGTTGCATGACCGACAGCGCACGCGCGGGACCCGCGGGGTACCTCGGAGCGCGTTGGACGTTGCTGCGCATCCGCGGTGTGCCGCTGGTGATCGGCCCATCGCTGCTGCTGCTGGTCGGGTTGTTCACGGTGGTGCTGGCCCGTCAGCTCCTCCCACGCGCGGCGTTCGTCGACGCTCCCGGTGCCGCCTGGGCGACCGCTGCGGTCACGACTGCGCTGTTCATCGCCAGCATCTTCGCCCACGAGGTCGGGCACGCGGTCACCAGCCTCGATCGTGGGGTGGAGGTGCGCAGCATCACGCTGTTCCTGCTCGGCGGTGTGACCGAGTCCGTCGGCGAGCCCGAGTCGGCGCGCGACGAGCTCGTGATCGTCGGGATCGGCCCACTGATCAGCCTGGTGCTCGCGGCACTGTGCGGCGTGCTCGTCGAGCTGCTGCCGGACTTCTCGATCCCCGAGCTCGTCGCCGGGTATCTGGGGTGGCTCAACGCCGCGATGGCCATCTTCAACCTGATCCCCGGCTATCCCCTCGACGGCGGTCGACTGCTGCGGGCCGTGGTGTGGATGGTGACGTCGTCGCGCAACCTGGCCACACGCGTGGCCGCACGGATCGGGCAGGCGTTCGCCGCACTGCTGCTGGTCGGCGCGATGCTGTCGGTAACCGGGCTGCCCGACCTCGGCGTGCCCGTCGTCGGGCCCGTCCTGCGCCTCGCCGCGCGGTTGGGTCTGTGGGGCGGGCTGATCGGTATCTTCCTGCTGCGGTCGTCGGTCGACGCACACGGTGCGGCGCGCCGTCGTGAGCGGCTCAGCCGGCGGCGCGTCCGCGATCTGATGGGTGTCGTCCCCCCGACGGTCCCGTCGGGAGCGCTGCTGGCCGACATCGACGCCAGGCTGCAGCAACGTCCGTCGGTGCTGTGGCCCGTCGGTCGCCCGCTGGTCGGCGGTGTGACGCTCCGGGACCTCAACGACGTGCCCCGCGAGCGGTGGGCCGCGACACAGGTCGACGCGATCGCCGAACCGGACGTCTTCATCAGCGACGACACGCCCATGGACGAGGCCGTCGAGCGGATGTTCCGCGCGCGCGACCAGATGCTGATCGTGGTCCGCGACGGCGAGCCGGTCGGCCTGCTGACACCGAGCCTCGTGGTCGACGCCGTCACGTGAACGCGGTAGGCGACGGCGCGCCGACGTCCGCGACCGCTCGTCGCAGGCGGCGTCGGTACGGGTCGTTCCTGGTCGCCTGCGTGGGCGTGCTGTTGCTCGGCGGCGCCGTCGCGCCGCTGCCGGCGTTCATCGAGATGCCCGGCACGGCGGCCGCCATCCCGCCGTGCGTCGCGATCGACGGCCATCGTGACGCCATGGTCAACGGGAACTTCCTGTTGACGACGGTCGCGCAACGCGACGCCACGGTCTTCGGCCTGGCGGTCGCGGCCCTCCGGGGCGACCAACGCGTCGTCGGCGAGCGCCAACTGCTGGGAGACGACCGCCGCGACCAGTACCTGCGGCGCCAGCGGCGCATGTTCATCGACGCCACCGATCGGGCGGTCGTCGTGGCGTTGCGTGCCGCCGGGCTGACGGTCGACGTGGTGGGCTCCGGTGCCGACGTGGTCGATGTCATCGACGGCGCACCGGCCGACGGTGTGCTGCGCCCCGGCGACGTCATCACCTCCGTCGACGGCGAGACGATCACGACGGACGCCGCACTGATCGACGCCGTGAGCGGCGTCGATCCGCTGGATCTGGAGATCGAACGCGACGGCGCCGTGCGCTCCGTGCGCCTGACCCCCGAACCACGCGTGGTCGACGGTGAGCTCCGGCACATGATCGGCGTGCGCATCACGACGTTCGCGCCACAGGTGCGCCTGCCGTTCGACGTCGACGTGCTGTCCGGGCGGATCGGAGGACCAAGCGCCGGATTGATGGTGGGACTGGCGGTCCTGGACCTGGTCGACGACGACGACCTCGCCAAGGGTCGGCGGATCGCGGGAACCGGCACGCTGGGGATCGACGGCACGGTCGGCACCATCGACGACATCGACCTCAAGGTCGCAGCTGCCGCACGCGAGGGCGCGGAGGTCTTCCTGGCACCCGACGCGCAGGTCGACGACGCACGCAGCGCCGTGCCGGCCGGCAGTCACCTGACGGTCGTCGGCGTTGACTCCTTCGACGCCGCGCGTTCCGCACTGCAGCAGCCGGCCGACGAAGCGACGGCGGGCGGTCGGGCGCCGCCGCTCGCATGTCGGTCCCAGCCGGACGCCTGAGCGTCAACCGCCGGCCAGGCCGTCCCGATGGGCCACGGCGGCCGCCTCGCCGCGCGTCGCGACACCGAGCTTGGACAGGATGTTCGACACGTGCGTGCTCGCGGTCTTGCGGCTGATGTACAGCGCACGGCCGATCTCGGGGTTGCTGCGCCCCTCGGCGACCAAACGCAGGACCTCCAGTTCGCGGGCCGTCAGCCCGAACGGCGTGTCGGACGCGGTGCGTGGCCCGACGGCGATGTTGGCCCGGCGCGCGACCGCCTCGGCCTGCCGACGCGCCAGGGCGAGACCAGCATCGTCGGCGTCGTGCCAGGCATGTTCGAGCGCGGTCTCGGCCACGGCACGTTCGGCGGGGAGCACGGACTCGGCCTGGCGGATGCGCGCGACGGTCGCGGCGGGGACGAACCCGCGGTCGTCGAGCGCGGCTATCGCCGCGCGCCAGCGGGTGGACGCGTCGTCGTGGCCATGCAGGCTCGCCCACTCCGCGTCGGCCACCGCGGTCTGCGCCCGCCACATGGGACTGGCACCGTGGACGGCCGTGGTCCGGGACGCCGCCAGGCGGTCGTGCACGCGTGTGGCCGCCGCCCGCCCCGGTCCGCCACCGGTCAGCGCAGCGGCGCGCAGACCGAGCGCGTACAGCCAGCCGCCGTAGCGGCGCACGCCGTCGGCCTCCTCGACGTTGTCGAGGCCCGCCACGACGGCGGCGAACGCCGTATCCGGGTCGTCGCGGGCGAGAGCGAGCTCGGCCGCGAGCTCGTGCCGGGGTCCGGCCATCTGCGCCCCGGCGGCCACCCCGTGGTGGACGCGTGCCGCGAGCTCGAGCGCCTCGTCGGCGGCGTCGAGATCGTCGGTCAGCAACGCCAACTGGCCATGCCGGAGCTGGAGGTGCATGTCTCGGACGTCGGCGCCGCGCAGCGCGGCGGCCTCATGGAGGTGCATCCGCGCCTCGTCGAGACGACCGAGGTGGAGGAGAAACTCCGCGAGGTTGCCGTGCATCCATGTGCTGGCACTGCGCCGGAGGCCGAACTCACGCGCGACGGCCAGGCCCTCGCGGCCGACGGCGAGCGCTTCCTCGGCGCGTCCGAGGTTGAACAGGACGTCGGATTCGTTGACGTACAGGCGTGCCACGTGCAGCGACCCGATCCGCGCAGCCAGCTCCCGTGCTTCCGCGAATGCCGCGAGACCGCCGTCAGGATCGCCGAGGGCGGAGCGGACGACCCCGGCGCAGAGCAGTGCATGCATGTGATCGCCGTGCGCGCCCACCTCGCGCGCCACACGCACCGCCTCTTCGACCGGCCCCGCCGCCTCCTCGAGCCGCGGGGCCAGCATGAGGGCCGCGGCGTGGGATCCGAGTACCCGGGCACGCGCGGCCGACGGTTCCCGCGGGATCAGCGTGGCGGCGCGGTCGTGGGCGTCGAACGCGCCCGGATGTCCGGCGGCGTGACGGGCGTTGGCCAGCCACATCCACGCCAACGCCGCGGCTGTCGGCTGTTCGTCCTCGTCGAGGATGTCCAGCGCCGTCCGTGCGTAGCGCTCGGCCCGCACCGGCTGCCCCGCGCCATGGGCTGCCGCCGCAGCCGCGATCAACAGGTCGCTGCGCGTCGTTCCCGCCGCGTCGGCGGCGTCCGGCACGACGTCCCACAGCTCGAGTGCGCGTTCGAGGTGGTGCTGCTCGTCGGCGACGGCGAACGCTGCGTGCGCGGCGCGGGCGGCCTCCACCGACGCCCGCAGTGCGCGCGGTTGATCCTGTGCCGCCGCGTAGTGCCACGCCAGCGCGGCGGTCGCTCCGGCCGCTCCGGCGAGGTCCGGCCGTTCGGTGAGGATCCCGGCGATCTCGGCGTGCACCTGCACGCGCTCGCCGGGCAGCAGATCACCGTGCACGGCCTCCTGCAGCAGTGCGTGGCGGAAGGCGTAGCCCACGCCGTCGGTGCTGACCACGAGCACCTGCTCTGCAACGGCGTCCCGCAGCGCCTGCAGCAGACGGGGCTCCGGCAGGCCCAGCCGGCGACCCGTCACCATCGTGAGCAGCTCATGATCGACGTCGCGGCCGGCCGCGGCGGCGATCCGCACGACCGCCTGGGCATCGTCGGGCAGCCGGTCGACGCGGGACAGCAGAAGGCCGGCGAGGGCGTCGGGCACCGGCCCCACCACGGTGTCGGCGGCGGCGAGCATCTCCTCGGCGAAGAAGGGGTTGCCCTCGGTGCGCGCATGCAGGTCGTCGAGCAGCGCGGTCGTCGGGAGGTCACCGAGGATCGCGGCAGCCAGTTCGGCCAGCTCGTACCGGTCGAGCGGCGACAGCTCGATCGGCACGGCGGACGGGACCCGCCGCAGGCGGCCGACCAGTGGCCGGAGCGGGTGACGACGGCCCAGATCGTCGGTGCGGTACGTGAGCACCAGCACGACCGCTGCGTCGTCGAGTGTGTGCACCAGGTAGCTCACCAGGTCGAGGGTCGACTGGTCCGCCCAGTGGAGGTCCTCGATCGCGACGACGACGGGCGCGCGCCGCGCCGCGTGGCCCAGCAGTGCGGCGACCTGCTCGAACATGCGCAGCTGCCGGTCACCGCCCACGACGTCGATGACCGAGTCTCCCGTCGGGTCGGACGGACCCAGTTCGGGGACCACACGCGCGAGCTCGGTGCTGGCCTGCAACGGCCCGAACACCTCACGGCGGCGACCGGCCGGCGTGTCGCCGACCAGCGTACGGAGCGCCTCGACGACGGCGCCGAAGGGCAGCGACGCCGCGCCGAGCTGCAGGCAGCGACCGATGACCATGCGCGCGCCCGCGTCGCCGGCCCGGCGGCTCCATTCGTCGAGCAGGCGCGTCTTCCCGACACCTGCGTCACCGCCGACGAGCAGGGTCGAGGCGCGTCCGGCGGCGGCGGCGCCCAACACGCGGTCGAACTGCTTCAGCTCGTCGGCGCGACCGATGAGCCGTTCGCTGCGGATCGTGCGGGTCACGATTGCAGCGTACGACCTGCTCCGACCGCGTCGCGAGGGTTGTCGGGGCCGTCGATCACCGCGGGTTCCGCCGTGGACCCCGTTGCGGGCGTGCCCATCGGGATGGGATGTGCGTCAGGCACGGCAGTAGGGATCGGGCGGGTACGTCCTGTCCGGTCGGTGTTGCGACGGGCGGGCCCGGTCCGTTCCGCGGTCTGCCGGGCGCGTTCGGCCCGCGCTGCGGCCTGACGGGTACGCATGGTGTGCAGTCGCAGGTGTACGTAGTCGTGCATCGTCGCTCCCTTGGGTGCGTTGCGTCTCCGTGACGATGCGTCTCAGCACCCCGTCCCGATATCGGGCACCTGCCCGATTCCGGTGCCGAGGTGTCCGAGATCGCCACCCCGTACGGGCAGGTCGCCCCACCAGACGGCTGCTATGATCCGTGGTCCGTCGTGGTTGGTACCGGGCGGACGAGGGTGCGGTCCCGTGCGACGTCGCACCGTGAACCTGGTCAGGGCCGGAAGGCAGCAGCCATAAGCGGTTCGTGACGGGTGCTGCGGGTTCCCCGTACCTATTCGTCCGTCCGGTAGCGATCATGGCGTGGACATCGGCGGATGCTCCGAGGTGCCATGGCCCACGTCTCGCTCTACCGCAAGTACCGGCCACAGACCTTCGCCGAGATCGTCGGCCAGTCCCACGTCA
>DASUUK010000001.1 GCA_036374135.1 Euzebyales bacterium | reverse complement strand
GCGGTCGGCACGCCCGTTGCTCGCGCGGGCGGCGGCGTGCGCCGGCTGCGCCCTGTCGGGATGCTTGGGCTCGGCGACGGCCGCGCCGGGCAGCGCGAAGGTCGCCAGCACCAGAGCCAGGACCAGGAGGCGGGCGAGGACACGCGTCCCCGCCCGCCGGCTCGCTGCGCTCGCCCTCACCCTGGACGTCCCCGCCCGCCGGCTCGCTGCGCTCGCCCTCACCCGTCGGCCGACAGCCATGGGGACCCCCCATGTCCTTGGGGCGGTGCGCCACCCGCGGTGCCCCGGCTCGACCGCTGACGCTAACCGGCGTGCAGACGCGATGCAAGCGGTTTCTGGTCCGGCGACGCCGGTCCGGCGCGTGCTTCGTGGAGCCAGGCTCGTCGGTGGTTCTTGTCCGGCGACGCCGGTCGGCGCGTGTTTCGTGGAACCAGGCTCCGCGAAGTTCTGCGCGCGGCAGCGGCCCGTCCGGTTGTCCATGGGCCGCGGTGGCGACGCTGCACCCGGAGGGCATCGTGGTGCGCGGCTGTACCGAGTGCCACTCGGCGTCGCGTTTGTCCGTCGTCGGCGGGGGCATCTGTGTATCAGCAACCACACCGGCTCCCTCGCCTCCCTGGACCCCGTGGCCGAAGGACCCACAACCCGGACAGGGAAGAGTCATGGACATCGCCGGATACTGTGAGTCATGCGATCGCTGGTTCGCCTGCATCGACGACGACATCGACCGGTTCGTCTGCGCGCGGTGCGGTCGGCCACCGATCCGTCTGAAGAGCCGGCCCACCGCCGCAACGACAAGGTCATGTCGATGGTCGGAGCCGGCGACGCGCGCGGTCGGTGACCTGATCGCATGACGCTCACCCGGGTGACCGGGTCCGTTCCCCCAGTGTCGCGGCTGAGCGCCCCGCGTCTCAGCGCGTGTCCGGCTCCATCGCCGCGATGTTCTCGAGCTCGTCATCATCGGGATCGCTGACCGCGAGGAACGCGTCCACGATCTCGACCGCCACGTCCGGCGCGGTCCGCTTGAGGCTCATCGCGAGGACGTTCGCGTCGTTCCACCGGCGGGCGTTGTGCGCGATCCACGGCTCCCATGCGAGCGCGGCGCGCACACCGGGCACCTTGTTCGCGGCGATGCTCGTCCCGGTGCCGGTCCAGCAGAGCACGATCCCGACGTCAGCGGATCCGTCGGCGACAGCGGTCCCGATCTCGCGCGCCATCGTCGGCCAGCCGCAGTCGGCCGCCACGACGCGCACGTCGTGGCCGCCGGCCCGAAGATGATCGAGGACGGCGACGACCGTCGGTGACGTGTCGTCGGCTCCGAAGCTGATCCGCATCGGTCTCCTCCTGCAGGGGTGTGCGGCCACCCTGCCACACCGTCGCATTGCCAGCGGAGTGGCCGCCGCCGGTCTCGGCACGTTCGCGTTGCTTCCCCGACAGGCACGGACTCAGCTGATTGGGTGCGTGACGGCAGGTATGACCACGGTCTCGGTGACCGACGCCGGTAGCGGTGCGCGCGCGCGCAACTGTCGGCCGCCGGCTTCCCGCGAGAGCTGACGATGTCGCGGCGTGCGCGGGCGAGCGCGTGTGCAGGCCGTGGCGTGGTATCCGTTGCCCATGGTCCACGTGCGGGCGACCGTCGTGAGTGCCCGCTGCCAGTTCCCACGGGCCGGAAAGGCCACCGATGTTCACACATGTGCCCGTCGCGTTGCGCGACCGCGTCGTCGACCAGTCGACGGCGATGGCCGAGGCGGCCCGCAGCGGCGTACGCATCGGTTCCGGCCTGGGCACGTCGGAGCCGCACCGCTTCTACGCCGACCTGTGGAACCACATCCGCGAGCACGACCTGCGCGACATCGAGATCCGGCAGGCGCTGTTCATGACCCCCCATCCGTTGCTGGTCGGAGACGCGGTCGCTGCGCATGCGGGCGCGGGCCACGACGGTGACGACGGCGACGGTCTCGTCGACCGCATCCGCACGTCGGTCGCCGACCGTCTCGATGACGCCGCCCGACTACGGCATCTCGCCGAGCACCTGGAGGAGCTGCGGGACCGCCAGGTGCGGTTCGTGTCGGCCTTCATGGGGCCGGCCACGAACCGCATCGTGCCCGACACGGCCGCGACGCGACTGCTGGCGCCGGAGCTGGCCGGCCGCAACATGGCGACCACTGGCCGGATCGCGTGGCAGCCCGTGCACTTCCCGGACGCGCAGTGCCTGGCGTACGCCCCCGACACCGGTGAGCCACGCGTCGACCTGTACGTGTGCACCGTCACGCCACCGCGCGCGGACGGCATGGTCAGCTTCGGCCCCTCGAATGGTGCCGACGGAGACATCGTCGGACGGATCCTCCAGCGCCACGATGTGGCGCTGCTGGTCTACGTGAACCCGCGTGCGCCGTGGATCGACGGCGTCGACGTCGCACCGAACGGGTTCGACCTGCACGCGCTCGAGCCGCTGGCGCGGTCGGGTCGGCTCTGGCTGGTCGCCGACGACGCACCGTTGCCGGGGCTTCCCCGCGGGGCCTTCGACACAGCGACCGGAACCGAGGCGCAGATCGCCGCACACGTCGTGGACCACATCGCCGGTCACGGCTGGGCGGCGGGGCGTGCACTCCAGGTGGGCATCGGCGGTACGGGCAGCGAGGTGGCGCGACGCCTCGCCGGCACCGGGTGGCGGGGGCGCCTGTACACCGAGATGCTTGATCCCGTCGCGTTCTCGTTGCTCGATGCCGGTGTGGTGTCGGGCTCGCACCTCGTCGTCGGCGGCCGGCGACGCCGCCTGGACGACGTGGTGGTGTCGACGTTCGCGATGGGGGAGCGGGGCTCCGACTTCTACGGCCGCCTTGGCGACGGCCGCGTGCGCATGGCCGCGGCCAGCGTCGTGCTGCAACCCGACGCGTTCGCCGGCGGACTGGGTGTGAACGACATCCTCGGCATCGACTTCCACGGGCAGGTCAACGCCACCGGCCGGGACGCGACACCGTTCTCGGGCATCGGCGGCTCGGCGATCATCCACCGCGGCCTCGCGGTCGGCGGGGTCGCCTACCTGTGCCTGCCGTCGACCCACACTGCGCCGGACGGGCAGCGCCGGTCGTCGATCTTTGACTTCCTGCCACGTGGCACACCCGTGGGCCTGACCACCGCTGACCTGATGGGCACGCGGGACGGCGCGCGGTTCCACCTCGCAACGGAGCACGGGGTGGTGCAGATCAACGGCGTCGATCAGCACACGCTCGTGCGCCGGCTGGTGTCCGTTGCGGATCCCGAGTTCCGCGACGACCTCGCTGCCGCCGCGTGGGACGCGCTACGCATCCGCGTGTGACCGGTGTCAGCGACGCAGTTCGGCCCGGACCACGCGTCCGCGCTCGTCGATCACGCCGAGGCAATGGCCCCGCGACCGCACCGTCCGGATGACCTGCGGCAGCGCGACCACCGTCGCATCGCTCTTCTCGGTGTCGTGCAGCAGCACGACGGCGCCGCGACCGACCTGCGCGGTGACGGTGTCCACGATCTCGTCCGGCGTGTGGTCGTCCTGCCAGTCACGGGTGTCGACCGACCACATCCGCACGCGGTAGCCCTGTGAGCGCAACGTCCGCCGCACCCGCTTGTTGACAGCGCCGAACGGTGGGCGGACCAGGTGGCTGCGGGGCAGGTCCGCCGCCGCGAGCGCATCGTTGGTGCGCGTGACCTGCGCGATGATCTCGTCGTCGGACCGCTCGGTCAGATCGACGTGGTCGTAGGTGTGGTTGTGGATGCGGTGGCCGGCCCGCGCCAACTGTCGCGCCTGTCGTGGGCGTTCGTCGACGGACTGCCCGATCACGAAGAACGTCGCAGGGGCACGGTGCTCGGCGAGGATGGCCTCCACCCGGGGGGTGTTGCGGCGGCTGGGGCCGTCGTCGAACGTGAGGGCGACCGGTCCCTGCGGGCACGGGCTGCGCGCGGGTGGGGGTGGTGCCGCGGCCGGTTCCGCGTCGGGCGCCGCCATCGACAGCGTGCCCAGCACGATCCCCGCAACGACCACAGTGATCCCCCAGTGCGCCGCCAGGTGACCGGCCCGGGCCCGTTCCACCGCGTGTGCCTCCGACCTCGGACCCGGGGCTCGGGTCCCCAACCGTGGATCGCACGTACGTCTGATCCGCCGACGAGACCACGGTCGTACGGCGGTGGGAGCAGCGTATCGATCGGACCCCGCCGATCCCGGGAACCTGCGCGATGCGGTCGGGGCTCTCGATCGCCCGCGGCGTCTAGGGTGACGTCATGGACGCAACCAAACCGGCCGTGACCATCCCGGCCGACACGACGCCGGGCAGGCAGCTCAAGATCACCGACATCGACGTCGGTGACGGTCCCGAGGCGACGCGTGGTCAGCGCGTCGAGGTCCACTATGTCGGGGTGGCATGGAGCACCGGCGAGCAGTTCGACGCGTCCTGGGACCGCGGCGAGCCGCTGCGGTTCCGTCTCGGAGCCGGCGAGGTGATCACCGGCTGGGACCAGGGTGTCGAGGGCATGCGCGTCGGTAGCCGTCGTCGCCTGACGATCCCGCCCGCCCTGGCCTACGGTTCGCGCGGGGTCGGTGGTGTGATCAAGCCGAACGAGACGCTGGTGTTCGTCGTGGATCTCGTCTCGGTGGGCTGACCGGCCGTGCGCCCGACAGCACGGCATCCGCGCCCGGGACGCGCCGGAAGTAGCCGAGCCGCACACCGACGCGTTGACCTGGTCGGCGTGGCGCCGGATGCTGCACATCTGACGCGCGACCGGAGGTACGACGATGGCGCGCGTGCTGCTGCCCGTCCTGGTCGGTGCGGCGCCGTGTGTCGCCGTCGGCGTGATCTTCGCTTCGGTCGAGGGTGCGCTGGTCGGAGCCATCCTCGGCGCGGTCGAGGCACTGTTCGTAGCGATCGTGGCGATCGCGGTGCATGCGGGCTGGCGTCCGGTCGGCCTTCGGTGCTCTGTTGGCGACGGTCCCCTTCGCCATGCCTGCCTTCTGTGTGACGGGGATCGCGCACGGCGGCGGAACGCTGGCTTCTCAGACGACCTCGTGTACCTCGATCATCGGGTTGCCGCCGTGATCGGTGTCCCGCTGATGGTCATGGCGCCGGTCGGCGGCTGGATGGTGGTGGCGCGGCGCGAGGCGCGCTGAGGTCGGCGCGTCGTTGCCCCGTGTCAGCCGCGGTCAGCGGTGTCGAAGAAGCCGTCGGCCACCGCCTCAAGCAGGATCGTCGCGACCGCGGCGGGCTGCTGTGCGTGCAGATCGTGGTCGCCCGCCAGCCAGTGGGCTCGGGCACGTGGGAGCGCGCGGACGGCCGCCTCGACGTGCTCGTGCTTCTCCCCGGTGAACGCCGAGCCAGCGCCGCTGTCCGCCGGGATCAACTGCACCGGCACGCTGATCTGCGGGTACAGCCGCGGCGGGCGTTGCTCCCAGAGCGCGCGGAGGATCTTCATGTGAAGGTCGCGCGGGAGCCGGGCGCGTGCTGTCCCGTCGTCGGTCTCCTCCAGGTTCGCCAACGTGCCGGCGATGCCCTCCTCCGGCCAGTCCGGGTGCTCGCGCCGGATCCACCGTGCCATCTGTGCGAGCGTGATTCCGTCCATCGCGGGCGGTGCGAGTTGCGCTGCGCACTCCTCCCACTCCGGAAAGCGGCGCTGCAGATCGATCGTGCCGCCGTCGATGCCGGCGACACCGACAACGTCGTCATCCCACCGCGCTGCGGCCTCGAGCACGACGTTGCCGCCCCAGGACTGGCCGACCAGCACCGGCAGGTGCGCCCGTTCGGCGGCCAGCAGTCGCCGCAGATCGTCGGTCACGGTCGCGAAGTCGTAGCCGTCCTGTGGACGGTCCGACCTGCCATGGCCGCGCTGATCGACGGCCAGCACCCGGTGGCCGGCATCATGCAGATGACGCGCGACGCCGTCCCACACGCGTGCGTTGGACGCCAGACCGTGGACGAGCACGAACGTCGGCGCCATGCCACCGGCCCACCGGCGCACGGCCAGGCGCAGGTCGTCGCGTACGCGGACGTGCCCGTCGGACACCCCAGCGGCGGCGGTCGCGGTCTCGCGGTCCACATCGGTCATGTCCGTGCCTCCGGTCGCTCCGCGGCAGGGGTGCGCGGGTGCGTGCGCGCCGCTGCACGTAGTTGGTCGACGACCCGGGCGAGCGCCACCGAGGCGTCAGGAGGTCGCCGTGACGCCTGCCGCCCGCGGATGACCGCGGTCACGTGGTCGACCATCGACTGGTACATCGCACCGCCGGGGCCCGTCAGTGCCACTGTCACCCCGTCGCGCCGCGTGCCGGTGATCGTCCTGTCGCCGACACCCGGGGTGAAGGCGCGGGTGACGCGCAGCGCGCCGTCCGTCCCTACGACCTCGAGCGTCTGCGACTCAGGCGCATCGAACGAGCAGCACAACGCCGCGGTGAAGCCGGAATCGAACGACAGCCACGCAGTGAAGGTCGCGTCGACGCCCTCGTCGGTGACCATCGCGTCGGCGGTCACGTCCGGCAGGTCGTCGCCGGCCCGCCACCCGGCTGTGTGCAGCAGTGGCTCCAGGCAGTAGATGCCGACGTCCAGCAGCGCCCCGCCGCCGGCGTCCGCGCGCCATCGGTGGTCGGTGGGGTCGCGGTGCGGGAAGGTGAACCTCGCCGTCCCGTGCAGCGGCCGGCCGACCCAGCCGTCGGCGATCAGCCGTTCCCAGCGCGCCGACCGGGGGTGAAACGGCGTCATGTACGCCTCGAACAGCGTCACACCGGAGGCCGCGCACGCATCCGCCATGCGACGTGCGCCCTCGGCGTCGGGTGCCAGCGGCTTCTCGCACAGCACATGCTTGCCAGCCGCGGCGGCGGCGAGCGTCCACGGCTCGTGCTGGTCGTTCGGCAACGGGATGTAGACGGCCTCGACCGCGGGATCGGCGATCAGGTCGGCGTAGTCGTCATGGCGCCGCGGCGCCCCGCGGTCATGGTCGGGATCCGATCGGCTCGCGGTCGCCACGACCTCGGCATCGGTGCTGGCGGCGAACGCGTCACGCAGCGCAGCCGTGTAGATGAACGAGGTGGCGCCCAGCACGCCCCATCGCACGGGCTCGGGCACGTCGGTCACGAGCGTCGGTCGGCGCGGGTCGTCGGGGGATGCACGACCGCGCATCGTAGCGGCCGATCGCCGGTCACGGCTCCACCCGCACCTCGTCTCCGCCGGTCATGCCCGACCGGTGCGCGGCTTCGAGCAGGATGACCGTGCGCCGCGCCTGCGCGGGTGTCACGGCGAGCGGTTCGCCGAGATGCAGGTGGTCGGCGAGGTTGCGGTGGAACGGGTGCACGGGAGCGGCCGGCAACGCCAGCCGGGTCTCGCTGATGCCGACACCGGGTTCGCTGCGCGCCAGCAGCAGGTCGGCCGGCGCCTCCGCGTGGTGGTGCTCGGTCACCGTGTAGCCCTCATGGGCGTCGACCATCTCGGTTCGCAGCGGCCGGTAGTGACCGACGAGCGTGCCGCGTGTGCCCTGGACGTAGAACTTCGGCCGTCGGACCGCAGCCAGCGTCGAATCGACGAACTCCGCCTCCCGGCCGTCGTCCCAACGCAGCCGCACGCGCAACTGATCGGCGTTGGTGACGTCGTGCCACACGCGCTTGTGTCGCGTGGTCTGGACGCTGACGGGGAAGTCGCCGAGCAGTTGGAGCATCCAGTCCAGGTGGTGCGCGCCCCAGTCGTACACCGCGCCCCCCGACACGGACATGTCGGAGTGCCAGGCCCGGCACGGATGCTCGAACCCGCCGACGAACGTCTCGACGTTGAAGACGTCGCCCAGCAGGCCCTCGTCGATGACGCGACGGATCGCCAGGAAGTCCGGATCCCAGCGCCGGTTCTGATGGACGGTCAGCACCCGGTCGCCGTCCGTGGCCAGCGCGAGCAACGCGCCGGCGTCGGCGGGGGTCAGGCACAGCGGCTTCTCGACGACCACGTGCTTGCCGGCGCGCAGCGCGCGGGCCGCGACGTCGGCATGCGACACCGGTGGCGTCGCGACGACGACCACGTCCACGCCGGCGTCGGCGAGCAGCGCGTCCGCGTGCGCGTGCACGGTCGCGGCGGGGAAGTCCTCAGCGGCCTCGGTCCGCCGACGCGCGTCGGTGTCGGCGACCGCCGCGAACCGCAGTCCGGTCGTCGCGTCGCTGGCCGCGCCGTGCCGGTAGCCGAACGCACCGTAGCCCACCACGCCGATCCCGACGGTGTCACCGGCCGTCGTGGGAGGCCCGCGCAGGGCGCGGGCGAGCACGGTCGCCACCTCACGGTTGCCCAGCGCTGAGCGGTGGCCGAGGCCGGCGACGGTGACGCTGCCGGCACCGCGGTCGTTGCGGGTCACCACGTCGACCGGACGCGAGCCGACCCGCGTCCGCAGGACCGTACGTGCGCCGTCGCCCGTCAGCGGTCGGACAGCGTCGACGACCGTGATCTCGCGGTCGACGCGGACGGTGGTCGCGTCGCCGTCGGGGCTCAGCACGTACTCGGCGCGTGGGAGCGCTCGGTCGACCCGCACACCCGTGAGTGCGGGCCAGGCCGCGTCGGTGGGCGGTGCGCCCAGCACGAGCAGGCGGCCACCACGCGCGACCCAGCGGTCGACATGGTCCACGTCGATCTCCGCGAGTGCCGTACCGTCGATGATGGCCGCGTCGGCGCCGTCGAGCGCCGCGGTTCCTGCGTCGAACGTGACGGGACCACCGTTCGCCAGCGCGGCCAGCCGCGCCCGCCGCTCGGCATCGGCGGAGTCCGTGATCACGATCGTGCGCCGGTCGCCGCTGCTCACCTGCCAGACACTAGCGCACCACAATCCGGTCGCTGCGTACCGCACAGGGGTCACGTCGGCACCGGCCGGGCAGGATCGCACCGGCGCTCCGTCGGGCGCCTGCGACCCTGTGACGACGACGGCAAGGAGCTGCGGTGGCCGAGCAGACGTGGGAGCACGCACTGGACGTCGAGGCGCTCGTGGGCGAGTTGTCGCTCGAGGAGAAGGCAACGCTCGTCATCGGATCGGACATGTGGCACACCGCCGCGGTCGACCGCCTCGGTGTGCCCCGGATCATGGTCTCGGACGGCCCACACGGCATGCGGGCCCAGGTCAACGACGCGGGCGACTTCGACGTGTCCAACAGTCTGCCGGCGACCTGCTTCCCGACGGCTGCGGCGCTGGCCAGTTCGTGGAACCCGGATCTGTTCGCTGACGTGGGAGCGGCGCTCGCGCTCGAGGCGCGCAGCATGGGGGTGTCCGTGGTCCTCGGCCCGGGCGTCAACATCAAGCGGTCCCCGCTGTGTGGACGCAACTTCGAGTACGTGTCGGAAGACCCGTGGCTGGCGGGCGAGCTGGCGACCGCGATGGTCAACGGCGTGCAGCGGGAGGGCGTGGGCACGTCGCTGAAGCACTTCACCGCGAACAACCAGGAGCACGACCGCATGCGCGTCAGCGCCGAGATCGACGAGCGGACGCTGCGGGAGATCTACCTCCCGGCGTTCGAGCGCGTCGTGACCCAGGCGCAGCCGTGGACGGTCATGTGCGCCTACAACAGGATCAACGGCACCTACGCGTCGGAGCACGTCGGCTGCTGACCGAAGTGCTGCGTGAGGAGTGGGGGCTCGCCGGACTGGTCGTGTCCGACTGGGGCGCGGTCCACGACCGGGTGGCAGCGCTGCGCGCGGGTCTGGACCTGGAGATGCCACCCCACATCGGCGTGAGCGACGCGGCGGTCGTCGCGGCGGTGCGATCGGGTGAGCTCGACGAGGCCGTGCTCGACGCCTCCGTGCGGCGGGTGCTCCAGCTCGTCGACCGCTCGCGGCCGGCGTTGGACGATGAGGCCACGTTCGACGCCGACGCCCCATCACGCGCTGGCGCGGCGGGCGGCGCACGAGGCGGCCGTGCTGCTGCGCAACGACGGCGGCGTGCTGCCGCTGCGTCCAACCGCCGGTGAGACGCTGGCGGTGATCGGTGAGTTCGCACGCACGCCGCGGTTCCAGGGCGCGGGGTCCTCCCTGGTGAACCCCACACGTGTGGACGTCCCGCTCGACGAGCTCACGGCAGCCGCCGGGTCCGAGGTCGATGTGCGGTTCGTGGCTGGCTTCGGGCTGGGAGACGACGACACCGACGACGAGGTGCTCCGCGCCGAGGCCGTCGAGCTCGCCCGCGTCGCGGACCACGTCGTCGTGTTCCTCGGACTGCCCGCCGCCGACGAGTCGGAGGGCTACGACCGCGCCGACATGCAGCTGCCCGCCGTGCAGGTGGCGACGCTCGCCGCCGTCGCCGACGTGCACGACCGCGTCGTCGTCGTGCTCGCCAACGGCGCGGCCGTGCGCACGTCGACCTGGGACGATCGTGTCGCGGCGATCCTGGAGTGCTGGCTGTCGGGGCAGGCCGCGGGCGGCGCCGTCGCCGACCTGCTGCTGGGCGAGGCGAACCCGTCAGGCAAGCTGGCTGAGACGATCCCGCTGCGACTGCAGGACAACTCGGCGTACCTCAACTTCCCGGGTGACCGGGGCGTCGTCAGGTACGGCGAGGGTGTGTTCGTCGGCTACCGCGCGCACGACGCGCTCGATCAGCTGGTGAGCTACCCGTTCGGGCACGGGCTGTCGTACACGACGTTCGCGATCGACGATGTCGCGGTCGCCGTCAACGGGTCCGTGGCGGACGGCGACCTTGCGGTGCGGGTGACGGCGACGGTGACCAACACCGGCGATGTCGACGGCGCGGAGGTCGTGCAGCTCTACGTCGGCGACGACGACGCGTCGGTGGCGCGCCCGAAGCGCGAGCTGAAGGGTGCGCGCAAGGTGTGGCTGGCCCCCGGCGAACGGAAGCAGATCGCCGTGGACCTCGACGAGCGCGCCTTCGCGTTCTGGTCGATCGACTTGGACCGGTGGGTCGTGGAGGCCGGCGACTTCACCATCGCCGTGGGCGCGTCGTCCCGCAACCTCGCGGCCCAGGTCTCCATCACCCTCGACGCGCCAGCGATCACACCGCCGCTGTCGGCCGCGTCGACGCTCGCGGAGTGGCTGGACGATCCGCAGGGACGTGCGCTGCTGGCCAGGTTCGTCGGTGACGACGCCTCCGGTGGAGACGGTGCCATCGACCGGGAGTCACTGGCGCTCATCGACGCGATGCCGATGCGGACCCTCGCGGCGTTCCCCCACACCGGCTTCGACCGTGCGCAGCTCGACGCATGGCTGCGCCAGCTGCGCGCGACGTGAGGGGCGGGCCGAGGTGCCCGGCGTGAGCCGCGGTACGGCAGGCGGCCGTGACCGGTGCGCCGCCCGGTCCTCACCCGAGCGCGGCGGGTGCGACCTCCGTCATGAACGCTGCGACCTGATCGACCGCGTCGGTCACCGGCCAGACCAGCAGCTCGTCGAGCCCGGCGTCCGCGTACGCGGCGACGAGCTCGGCGACCTGATCGGGCGTGCCGATCGGCAGCCGGCCACGCAGCTCGTCGACCGGGCGCCGAACCGTCGGCGCGACGCGATCCCGCAGCACGCGCTCACCCTCGGCGACGGTGTCGGTCAGGCACAGGAACCCCGTCGCCAGCACCGCGGGGAACGTCGTCGCGTCGCGTCCGTGGGCGCGTAGCGTGTCGTCGAGGCGGGCGCGTCCGGCCGTGAAGCGCTCCGGCGTGGTGTTGTAGGCCGAGGCGAGCCAGCCATCGGCCAGGCGGGCGACGCGCCGGAGTCCGGCGTCCGAGCCCCAGCTGCCGATCCACAGCGGTGGCCCGGGGCGGCGCACCGTCCGCGGCGTGATGGCCACGTCCGTCGTGTCGTACCAGCGGCCCGCGACAGGCGCTGCGTCGTCGCGCAGCAGGCCCCGCAGCGCCCGGGCCGCCTCGTCGAAGCGGGGCCAGCGCTCGTCGAAGTCGATGTCGACCGCCTCGTAGTCGCGCGGGGACGAACCCGGCCCGATGCCGACGACCACGCGGCCGCCGGACAGCACGTCGAGCGCCGACATGGTCTTGGCGAGGGCGACCGGGCCGCGGATCACCGGCAGCGCGACCGTGGTGGCGAGCGCAAGGTCGCCGCTGGCCGGCAGCACCGCGGCGATCGCGGTCGGCCCGTCGAGCCACGGTGCGCCGAACAGCAGGTGGTCGTTCACCGCGAGCGTCCGGTAGCCGTGCGACGACGCGGCGCGCGCGACGGCCGTCAGCGTGTCGAGTGTGAAGTGATCGCCGTCGCCGAACCCGATGATCGGCAGGTGGACGCCGAAGCGCATGGTGCCGGCTGCCCCGGCGGGAGGTGTCGGCATGTGGGTCTCCGTGGGTGGTCGACGCGGGTGCGGGTGTCCGAATCTCGGTGGCGGCGCCACGATCCTGATGGATCATGGGCGGTCGGAGGGACACAATGCTGGACAGGATGCGCCTTCCCACCGGCATCGTGACCTTTCTGTTCACCGACATCGAGGCGAGCACGCGCCACCTCGCTGCGGACCCTGAGGCGTACCCGGCGATCATCGCCGCTCAGCGCCAGTTGATCGCCGCGGCCGTGGCGGAGCACGGAGGGGTGGTCGTCGCCCACGACGGTGACGCGTGCTTCGTGGCGTTCGGCGATGCCACCGCCGCGGTGGAGGCAGCGGCGCGCGCGCAACAGGCATTGATCGAGCACCGCTGGCCGAACGATGACGTACGCGTCCGGTTCGGCCTGCACACCGGTCCGACCGAGCTCGCGGCCGGCGACTACTACGGCCTGGCCGTCCACACCGCGTCGCGCGTCGCCGACGCCGCACACGGCGGGCAGATCCTGCTGTCGGAGGCCACGCGCGCCGCCGGGTTGCCGGTCGGATGGACGTGCCGGGACCTTGGCCTGCATCGGTTGCGCGGCATCGACGAGAAGGTCAGGCTGCACCAGCTCGAGGGCCGTGGCCTGTTGTCACGGTTCCCGGCGCCGCGGACCGTCGCACCGGCCCGCACACTGCACGTGCCGACCACCTCCCTGGTTGGCCGGCAGTCCGAGACGGACGCGGTCGCATACCTCGTACAGCGTCACCGCATCGTCACGCTGCTAGGCCCCGGCGGCATCGGCAAGACCAGGTTGGCCATCAACGTGGGCTCACGCGCGACGGGTTCGTTCCCGGACGGTGTCTGGTTCGCCGACCTCACCCGGGTCGACGACCCTGACGCGGTCGGTGAGGCGATCGCCGAGGCGGTCGGTGTCGCCGTGGGAGGTGTCGGGGCGCTGTCGGCGGTGGCCGAGTACGTCGCCGACAAACGCGCGCTGCTGATCGTCGACAACGTCGAGCACGTCATCGACTGCGCGCCCGGCGTCGCCGCACTCATCGACGAGACAGGTCAGCTGTCGGTGCTCGCCACCAGCCGGGAGCGGATGCGACTGCATGGTGAGCACGTCTACGAGGTCGAACCGCTTGATGTGGGTCGTGGGCGCGACGCCGAGCGACTGTTCGTCGAGCGGGCACGGGCGGTCCGTCCCGACTTCGCGCTCGCCGACGAGCAGCGGGAGGCGGTCGCGGAGATCTGCTCACGTCTGGACGGTCTGCCGCTCGCCATCGAGTTGGCCGCCGCCCGGTGCCGGGCGCTGGAACCCGCGCAGATCGCGGCGCGCCTGCGCCAGCGACCGCTGGTGCTGGCCGGCGGGTCGCGCGACGTGCACGCGCGTCAGCAGACGATCCGCAGCACGATCGAGTGGAGCTACCAGCTTCTCACACCTGACGAGCAGGCGGTCCTCGCGCGCCTCGCGGTGTTCGCGACGCCGATCCGACCGGATGCGATCGACCACGTGCTCGGTGACGCTGTGGCCGATGATCTGGACGCGGCGCTCGAGGGACTGATCGACAAGAGTCTCCTCCAGCAGCGTCCCGGACCGGACGGCGGGGTCCGGTTGCGGATGCTGGAGCTGGTCAGGGAGTTCGCGGCCGAACGCCTGGCCGAGCTCGGCGACGGCGCCACGTTGCGCGGCCGTCACGCCTCGCACTACACGACGTGGGTCGAGCGTGCAGCCGGGGACATGCTGCGGTCGCGGCCCGACCACTGGGTGCGGCGCATCGACGCCGAGTTCGCCGACGTCGATCGCGCGTTCGAATGGAGCATCAAACATCGGCCGACCGATGGTGTGCGCCTCTTCGGTGCGCTCGGCTTGTTCTTCCACCGGACCGGGATGCTGCACGTCGCGGACCGCTGGATGCGGGCTGTTCAAGGTCTGACGGCGGAACCCCAGCTCGACGCGCGGCGGGCGATCTCATGTGCCTTCGTCCATTTCGGGCTCCTCGACTTCGAACGCGCCCGCAGCGCGGTCGAGCACGCCAGGGCGGTGTCGCACGAGACGGGTGATCTGCTCTACGAGGCCTACGCGACGATCGATCTGGCGCACACGTACCTGGGATCGCGCGCGGACCACGAACGTGCGCTCGCACTCGTGCGGCGCGGTGCCGACCTCGCGCATGCGGCCGGTGCGCCGACCCTGGTCGGCATGGCGCGCAACATCGAGGGTGAACTGTCACGCGTCCACGGCGATGACGACACCGCCGACGCCGCGTACCGCTCGGCGATCGCGCTCGCACGGGTGATCGGCGACCACCAACGCGACGCGGTATGCCACGGCAACCGCGTGTACATCGCGACACGGCGGGGCGCCCTGACCGAGGCATTGGAGTTCGCGCGATACGCCGTCATGCACCACCAGCGCCACGGGCACCGGAACCAGCTGCCGTGGGTGTCGATTGCGCTCGCCGGCGTGCTGATCCGACAGGACCGTGTCGCTGACGCAGCGATGTTGGTCGCGTCGGCCGAGACGGCAGCCCAGCGGCTCGAGCTGCACGAGATGGCCGGCGACATCGAGGAGAACGAACGCATCCGCGCGCTCATCGCCGAACGGGCCGGCGACGACCTGCCACGCTGGCACGCCACGGGCCGCACGACACCGCTCGACGAGGCGCTGCGCATCGCTCTCGGCCCACCGCCCCAGGCTGCGTCCGCCGAGCAGGAGGTCCCGCTACGACCGATGGGCGCCCCGGGACTGTGATGTGGGTGGTCGTCACCGATCGCCACGGGGGCGTCGGCCCCTAACGTGGTGCCGGCGATCACCATGAGAAGACCCCCACATGATCCACGTCCGGCGCACGACCCGGGCGCCGTCGGTGCGGTGACCGGCTCCCGGTTCAGCACACCGACGCCGTCCGGGCGATCCCGGCCCACCCGGCGCGCGTCGGCGTCGCTGCGTGTCCGCACGGCGACCCCGGAGGACGTTGCGCCGCTGACGGACCTGGCGGAGCGGAGCTTCGTCGCCGCGTTCGGCTCCGACAACGATTCCGACGACGTGCGGCGGTACGTGGCCGACGCATTCTCACATGACCGCATCGCGACGGAACTGACCGCCGTCGGATCGTGGTTCCTGCTCGCGCACGATCATGACGACCCGGGCGGGCCGGCGGTGGGCTACGCCAGGCTGCTGCGCGGTGACCACGATCTCGTCGGCGGGCACAGACCGATCCAGTTGGTGCGTCTGTACGTCGCTCCGGAGAGGATCGGCCGTGGTGGTGGCGGCGCCCTGATGGCGGCGTGCCTCGACCACGCCGCGCGGCTCGGGTGCGACAGGATGTGGCTGGGCGTGTGGGAGCACAACACCCGGGCGCAGCGCTTCTACCGGCGGTGGGGGTTCCGGCGCGTCGGAGACCAGTCGTTCGTGCTCGGCGGTGACGCGCAGACCGACCACGTGATGGTGCGCCCCGTTGCGGGGTGATCGCCGGCGGCGGCTGCCCCCCGCGTAGGACCGGCCGGCGGGATGGGTGGTCCGCGTGGTCGAACCAGTCGCCGGCGTGCAGGACGCACAGGGCGTCGTCGCCGGGTCGAACCGCTCGTTGCGGCCGGCGATCTGCATCGGTGTCCCGTCCGGGTCGGTGCTCGGCCTCGCCGCGTATCCGACGCTGCCGTCGGCCGCGGCCGTCCCACGAGTCGATCCGGGCCGTCGGCCATCATCGCGAAATCTACGCGACCCGCCAACGTGCGGTGATCTTCACCCGCCGGCAGCACGGCGCGCCCGGCGCTGTGCGCGCGTCGGGTTCACGGCACGCGGACCCACCTGGTCGACACGGCGACCCGCCGGTATCCGAGTGTCCGGTACAGCGGCTCGCCGGTGGGCGTCGCGACCAGGACGCTCGGACGTCCCGGCACTGCGGCGGCCGCCGTGGCCGTCATCGCGGCGCCGAACCCGCGGCGGCGGTGGCTGGTTTGCACCGCGATCCAGTACACACCGACGTGGTCGGCGTCCGTCCAGGCGACGGATGTCGCGACCGCTGTGCCGTCGCACGTGCCGAGCCACATCCGAAAGGCGGGCATGTCCAGGACGGCATCGGTCCACAGCGGCCTGGGTTGACGGCCGGTGAGCGGGAACGCCTCGATCAACGTGCGCTCGAACGTCGCGAGTTCGGCGGGGGTCTCGACCGCGCTGACGTGCAGGTCATCTGGCCGCGCGACCGCCGCCGGCGTCTCACACAGCAGGATCGGCAGGCTCTCGAGCGCGGTGAACCCGGCAGCGCGCCATGCGAGCCGTCCCCAGGGGTCCTCGAGCATGTAACCGGTGGGGTCATCGCCGTAGAACGCGTCGAGCATCTTGACGACGACCGCAGGATCGGCCGTCCGCCCCGCGACGGCACGGCGGTGTGACGGTTGCCGGCTGTCGACGGCGGTGACCGCGGGTTCGCGAATCACCGGCCACCGCGCGGCCTCCGCGATCGACGCCCACATCGTGGCGGCGTTGGCTGCGGCGGCCTTCGAGCCGGCGTGCGTCTCGGTGTCCATCGGTGCGGCGCTCCGTGCAACACTGCGAGCATGGAGTCCGACGAGCTGCCGTACGCCGACGCGGACGTCGACGCCGCCGCCGAACGGCTCCGCGCGATCTTCGACCGTCTGCCGGAGGTGACCGAACGCATCAGTCATGGCGCGATCGCGTTCTTCGTGCGCGGTAAGCGTACCGTCGCCTACGTGACATCCGATCACCACGGCGACGGGATGCTCGCGTTGGTGTGCGCCGCGCCGGCAGGTGCCCAGGACGACCTGGTGCGCCAGGAGCCCGACCGCTTCTTCCGTCCGCCGTACGTCGGTCACCGCGGTTGGATCGGCGTGCGCCTCGATGTCGACGTCGACTGGGACGAGATCGCCACGATCGTCGAGACGTCGTACCGCTGCGTGGCGCCGAAGACGCTCGTGCGTCGGCTGGACGGCGGGTGACGCCGGGCCGGCGGGCCTGACGGCACCGCTGTGACACCACGCGCCGCGCGCGTCCGCAGTCTGCGTACGTATCACCGGCGGCGTTCGTGCCTCCTGCAGGCACGATGCCTCTGTCTTCCCGCCAGATCATTGGCCACCGCCTCCGCCCCGGGATGGTGGTGCTGTTGTCGTTGCTGCTCTCATCGCTGCTTTCTCCGGCCCTCGCCTCGGCTGTCACCATCCCGCCGGAAGGGTCGAGCCCCGCCCTGACGGCCACGCCGTCAGATGGTGACTTCGGGGATGTCGAGGTCGAGCACGAGGCTGAGCGCGTCGTGGAGATCCACAACTCGGGGCGCGCGGATCTGACGATCGAAGCGGTCGTGCTCGAAGGAGCGCCCGAGGGTCTGGACATGGCCGACAGTTGCAGCCAGCGTGTTCTGGCGCCGCGGACCGACGCATGCAGGATCACGCTGACCTTCGTGCCCAGCGCCGAGGGGGCCTTCGAGGCATGGGTGTATGTCGACTCCAACGATCCCGACGGGCAGCGTGGGATCCCGTTGACCGGCCGCGGCGTCGCGGTTCCACGGTTGAACGTCGTTCCGGAACAGATCGACTTCGGCGACGTGGTGGTCGGCGACGAGCCGCGGATCGACGTCGAGGTACGCAGCGTCGGGACGGCTGATCTCGAGGTCGGCGATGTGCTGCTCGACGCGAGCCCGAGCGTGACGCTGGCCGATGACAAGTGCACCGATCGGGTGCTGGCCCCGACGGAGACGTGCGTTGCCACCGTGGGGTTCGCGCCACGCGAGTCCGGCAGCGTCGGTGGCGTGGTGGTCGTCGTGTCCAACGACCCCGCCGGCGCACCCGAAGTGCGCGTGACCGGTCGCGGGATCGAACCGACCGTTCCCGTTCTTCGACTGGAACCATCAAGCCTCGACCTCGGTCAGGTCAGCGTCGGCGACACGGTCGATCGCGACGTGACGGCGTTGAACGTCGGCACCGCCGAGCTGTCGATCGGCCGGATACACCTGGAGGATGGCGGCGACGTCGTGACCGTCGCGCGGAACCGCTGCAGCGGGCGGACGTTGCCGGTCGGCGGATCATGCGGCGTCACCGTGCGCTTCGCACCGGAAGAGGCAGGACCGACCGGGACGAACCTACGGGTCGCGTCGAACGACCCGAAGACACCACACACGATCGACGTGCGGGGCACAGCGGTCCCGGCTCCCGAGGGCAGGCTCGAGGTGTTGCCGGATCCCGTGGAGTTCGGCGAGGTCCAGATCGGTGAGGTAGGAGTGGTGACGGTTCGGGCCACCAACGTCGGAGACGGAACCGTGACCATCACCGACGCGGCGGTCACCAGGACCGACGACGTTGCGCTGACTGTGCCGTCGTGCAGCGTCGCGCCGGTACTGGACAACGAGTCGCTGGCCGCGGTCGCACCTGCGGCGTTCGTCGCGATGCCGCGTGTTGTTGAGCTGGCACCTGGCGAGTTCTGTGACATCGAGCTGCGGTACGAGCCGTCATCCGTCGCAACGCTCGATGCGGTGCTGGTCGTGTCGCTGACGGATCCGAACGGCCGGCAACGGGTGCCGCTGACCGGTCGAGGCGTCGTGGCACCCACCGAGCCCCGTGCCACGGTCATCCCCGATCCGGTGGACTTCGCCGAGGTCGCGATCGGCAGCGATGCCACAACGTCGGTGGCGGTCACCAATGCGGGCGGCGGGGTCCTGGCGGTGCGCGTGCCACGGGTGGACGGCAGCAGCGAGGTGACGATCGTTGCCAACGACTGCGACGGTGCTCGTCTGCGCGCCAACCAGTCGTGCACGTTCGGAGTGGTCTACGCGCCCGTGTCGGTCGGCGCGCTGGACGGGGTGACGCTGGTCCTGTCATCGAGCGACCCCGCGGGTGACCGCGTCGTACTCGCGAGGGGCACAGGTGCCGCCGCCCCGGTCGGGCGGTTGGCGCTGCCGGACGGACCTGTGGACTTCGGTGACGTGGCCGTCGGCGAGGCGGTGGATCGCACCGTGTCAGCGGCCAATGACGGCGACGGCGAACTGACGATCGGGGACATCGCCGTCGACCCCGAACCTGTCGCGGTGACGGATGTGCGATGCCCAGGCCACCGGCGGGTCCTCGCACCTGACAAGGCGTGCGAGATCGATCTGCGCTACGAACCGACCGTCGAGGGTTCGCTCGATGGGGCGCTGGTCGTGGCCTCGTCTGATCCTGATGGGCCGGATCGAGTCCGGTTGGTGGGCAATGCGGTCCCACCTCCTCCGCCACCGCCGCCGCCACCGGTCGGGCCGAGGTTGCTGGTCAGCGATGACACGCTCGACTTCGGCGAGGTGCCGTTCAGCGCCTCGTTCGAGCGGGTCATTGTGGTCCGCAACGTCGGTGACGCGCCGGCGCCGATACACGGCGTCGATCTGCGCACGGAGCGCGGCGGGTTCGTGCTGACACGTGACCGCTGCACGCGGGAGCGGCTGCGCCCGGGCGCGTCGTGCGAGGTGTCGGTGAGGTTCTCGCCGACGGCCGCCGCCACGTTCAACGCCGAGCTCTCGATCGCCGCCGTCGTCGACGACCCGCCGTCCGTGCTGCTGCGCGGCACCGGGACCCGTGTCGACGATCCCGAGCCGGAGCCACCGGACGATGAACCGGATGATGACGGGCCGGGTGACCCCACCGAACCGGCGGGACCGGTCGACGACGGCGGTGACGGCCGGGAGGAACAGGACACCTCGCCGGTCGACGATGCACCGACGACGACGATCCGCCCGGATCTGTCGGCGGTGGCGGCAGCGCTGGCGCTGGCCGCGCTCGTCGGGACGCTGCCGCTGACGGTGCCGGATCAGCGACCGCGATGGGTGCGGCGGCATCTGAGCGTGCGGTTGCGCCCCGCGGCCGCGCCCCGCGTGGCGATCGATGACCGCGGCAGGCAGGCGCGCACCGTCCGTCTGGCTCCGCGCCCGGGTCCGGGCAGCCAGTCGATCGATGAGGAGGCAGAACCATGGTGACCGACGTGAACACACCCGCGACCGTGCGGCTGACCGTCGCGCGGTTCCTGTTCGACCGCGATACGGAGGCCCTCGATCTGGCGGCCAGGCGCCTGGTCGACAGCGGCGCGGTGGCGCGTCTCGGACGTGGCCTGCCGACGCTGTCGCCGCGCGCAGCCGACCTCGTCGGGCGCCGCATCGCATCCGTCGCGGCCCGTGCCGCCGACATCGACGTGGGCGCGGTCGCCATGAACGCGTGGTCCAAGCACCGGGCGCTCGTCGACGCTGCCTTCCGCACACTCGAGGACGCGGGCAGCGAAGCGCTGGTCCACCTGTCGACACACACGGTCAACTCGACCCATGAGCCGCACGTCGACGTGCTCGTCGACGAACTGCGGATCGGAACGGTCCCCCTGGTGATCGAGCTGGAACTGGTGGTCCACAGCCTCGCCGCGACGGTGCGTGACGGTCACCTCGCGCGGCTCGACACCGGTCGCTGCGAGCTGGGGGCGCGGTTGCTGTGCCACGGGGTCGTGCTGGCGCACAGGGAGGACGAGCTCGACCACGTGCTCGAGATCCCGCTCGGTGCCGGGATCGCGCTCGCAGGCCCCCGGGCCCTGGCCGCGTGACCGCGCGCTACACGCGGCGGGGTGGCGGCGTTCCGGATCGGTTCTGACGGGCCGGGTCCGCATCCCGTGATCCGGTGGCGCACCGATGTGACGGGTACCCGGTCCGGGCATGGCGGGTGCGCCTGCACGGACGTGCAAGACTGCACCGCCATGACGGTGGTTCATCCGAGGCGGGACCGCGGCACCCGGAGGGACCTGATGGTGGACGACGAAGCGATGACGAGAGGCGTCGACAGCACGCTCGCGCTGCTGCGGGAAGGCTACCGGTTCATCTCGCAGCGTTGCGACCGTTACGGCAGCGACGTGTTCACGACTCGCCTGCTCTTCGAGCCGACCATCTGCATGCGGGGTGCGGCGGCGGCCGAGGTGTTCTACGACAACGACCGATTCACGCGTGCGGGCGCCGCGCCGGACCGGCTGGTCAAGACGCTGTTCGGGGAGGGCGGCGTGCAGGCGCTGGACGGTGAGGCCCACCGCGTGCGCAAGCAGCTGTTCCTGTCGCTGATGACCCCCGACGGCATCGAAGACTTCGTCCGACTCGCGGACGAGCAGTGGCGCGCGGCTGCGGTGCAGTGGGAGGCGCAGGACCGGGTGGTGCTGTTCGACGAGGCGATGCGGTTGCTGACCCGCAGCGTCTGCAGGTGGACCGGGGTCCCGCTCGCCGAGTCCGAGGTCGATCGGCGGGTCGCCGACTTCGCGGCGATGATCGACGCCGCCGGCGGCGTCGGCTACCGCTACGTGCGGGGCCGGATCGCGCGTGAGCGCGGCAACCGCTGGGCGGAGGGGCTGGTGGATGACGTCCGCGCCGGCCGCCTGAAGGTGGACGACGACACCGCTCTGGCACGCGTCGTCGCGCATCGGGACGCGGACGGCTCGCTGCTCGATCGTCACGAGGCCGCCGTCGAGCTGCTCAACGTGCTGCGACCGACGGTGGCGATCGCGCGCTACATCATGTTCGCGGCGATGGCACTGCACCGTGACCCGGCATCGGCGGTCCACCTGCGTGATGAGCCCGGCGACGTCCGGTTCGTCGACGCGTTCGTGCTCGAGGTGCGTCGCGACTACCCGTTCTTCCCGTTCGTCGTCGCCCGCGTGCGTCGTGACTTCCACTGGCGCGGCCACCGGTTCGACGAGGGCACGCGGGTGCTGCTGGACCTGCACGGCACGAACCACCACGCGGCGTTGTGGTCCGATCCGCAGCGGTTCGCCCCTGAGCGGTTCCTGGAGCGTGAACCCACACCCTTCGATCTCATCCCGCAGGGTGGCGGGGACCATTTGCACAACCATCGCTGCGCGGGCGAGTGGATGACCAACGCGGTCCTGCGTCACGCGACCCGGTTCCTCACGTCGCGCATCCGCTATGAGGTGCCCTCGCAGGACCTGACCATCCGGCTGTCGCGTGTGCCCGCCGTACCGCACAGTCGCTTCGTGATGAGCCATGTCCGTCTCCTCGACTGATGTCGACGTCGTCCGCGGTGATCCGGGTGCACAATCGTGGATGTCGGTGAACGTTCGACCGGTCGGTCGGCGCGGATGCAGCGGGTGCCGGGTGTGAGGCGCACGCCACCGCGTGTGAGGAGACCGTGCGCAACGCGGTACAGGGGGTTCGGTGCGACGGCTGCGGGGACTGTTCCAACAGTACGTACCCGGCGACGAGGCGTTGCTGCGGCTCGCGCGGCTGCGCTTCGAACAGGCCGGGCTGGGGGCCGAGCTGTACGCCGGACATCCGGCCGAGCTCGACCGGATGCTGGCGTTCGCGCCGACCGCCCATGCGCCGCCGACGGTCCACCTCGACCGGCGGCTGAACCTGCTGGTCGACCGGGACCGTGAGGTGGTCGCCGACTTCGTCAGGCGCTACGACGGGCGGGTCGACGGGTTCATCGTCCATGACCAGCCGCAGATGGACGTCAGGACCGAGGAGCTCGTGACGGCTGCACGCCGTCTCGACGCTGACCTGCGTGGCCACCGATCACTGATCTACATCGAGTACGCGGCGGGGCACCGCCCCGCCTGGTTCCGCGAGCTCGGTGCGCGACTCGCCGACGTCGCGCGCGTCAGCCTGTGCATCGACATCGGCCACGTCGGCGTGCACCAGGCGCACCGCGCCCTCGCGCAGGCGCTGCCGGATGTCACGTTCACGGACCTGCAGCACGATGCCGGCCTGCTCGCTGACCACATCGATGTCGTGCAGTCGACGGTCGACGCGGCGCTGCCGACGGTGCTCGGGATGGTCCGTGGCCTGGCACGCACGGGCACGCCGCTGCACCTGCACCTGCATGACGGGCATCCCTTGATCCCCGGCGTGTCCGACCACTTCAGCTTCCTCACACAGGTCCCGCTGCCGTTCCCGTATCGGGGGCGGCTCGCGCTCGACACGATGTACGGCCCGGCCGGCCTCCGCGCGATCGTGGACACCGTGGCCGCGACGACGTGGCCGACTACTCCGTCACTACTGCTGGAGATCCACCAGACGGACGGCAGGCGGCCGCTGAACGATGCCGCCCACCTGTTCGGCCACTGGCGGGATCTGACGAACGCCGAGCGGACCAACCACTGGCTCGCGGTCCTTGCGGAGAACGCCCGCCTGCTGTGAGGCGCGGATCGGGCACGTGAGGGCGACCGGCATGCGGGCGGCTGGCGGCCCCGGTGGGCTGTGGGCTTGCGGGCCGGGTAGCGGCCCATCTCAGCGGGGACGATCCGTACGGATCGATCCGATTCCAGGTGGAGGCAGCCATGTCCACTCCGGCACTGGAGGCCGTGCTGCTCGACATCGACGGTGTGCTCGTCGCCTCCTGGCAGCCGGTCGACGGGGCCGCGGATGCCGTCGTCGCGCTGCGATCGGCCGGCTACCACGTGCGGTTCCTCACCAACACGACATCGCGTACGCGCGTATCGATCGGTGACGCGTTGCGCGGCGCCGGCATCGAGGTGGATGACGATGAGATCGCGACGGCGACCAGCGCGACGGCGGCGCATCTGGCCAGCGAGCATCCCGGACGGCGGGTGCTGCTGCTCAACGACGGGCCGACCGACGACCTCGGTGACATCCCGCTGGTCGGCACTGACGACGATCCGGAGGTCGTGGTGCTGGGCGGCGCCGGCCCTCCGTTCGACTGGGAGACGCTCAGCGATCTCGCCGCACACGTCGCCGAGGGCGTCCCGTTCGTGGCGATGCACGGGAGCGCGGTGTGGCGGACCGCAGACGGGCTGCGCCTGGACACCGGCGCGTTCGCGGCGGCGTTCGAGGCCGCCACCGGCATCGCGCCCACGATCGTGGGGAAGCCGGCACCTGCGATGTTCGTCGACGCGCTCGCCGACCTCGGGTGCGAGCCCGTCGCTGCGGTGATGGTCGGCGACGACGTGACCGCCGACGTGCTCGGAGCCCAGCGTGCGGGGCTGACCGGTGTGCTGGTGCGGACCGGCAAGTTCCGTAGGGAACTGCTCGACGCCGCCCACGGGACGCCCGACCACATCGTGGACTCGATCGTCGATGTGCCGGGCCTGCTCGAGGCGATCGGTGGGCGCTGAGCCGGTTCGATGGTGGCGTGGCCCGCGCGGGCGACCCGGTCGCTCGCCGACCGACCGAAAGGGTCTGGTCAGGCGCCGTCTGCACGTGTTACACCTGGCTCGGACAGTTGTCGACTCGGGGGCGTCAGAGGTGTCTTCACGTACCGTTCGCACATTGATCTGCTCGTTGACCACCGTCCTCATGCTGTGCGGTGCAGCGCTGCCGGCCGCGGCCGACGCGCCGGTCAGGACCATCGAGCCGTTCTCCGGATCGATCAGCGACGACGGCGACGTGTGCGGCTTCCCGATCATCTGGGAGTTCACAGGCGAGGCGCGGGCGCTGCGGTTCTTCGAAGACGGCCAGTTGGTCCGGTTGCAGGCGCTCGTGCAGGAGTCCGGCACGGTCACCAACCTGGACACCGGCGAGGTCGTCGAACTGCCACGAACCGCCTTCTACGACCGCTTTGACCTCGGCGACGACGGGTCGGTCATCGAATCGGTCAGCGGTCTGTCGATCCGCGTGACCGAGGGTGGCGACCCACTGCTCGACGTCGGACGCTTCGTCGTCCGCTTCGACACCGCGGAACTGCTGCAGTCCAGCGGACAGCACCCGATCCGGGAGATCAACCCGTTCTCGATCAGCGATCCGGCGCTGCTCGGCGGGTTCTGCGACCTCTTCGTCTAGGCGGCCGACGGCGCGGACCGGGTGCGCGTGCGGGTGACTGTCGATCGCCGCGTGAGCGGTCCGACATGGCCGTTCGGGTGCGGTGGTTACGACAGTTCGGCGACCCACTGCGGTACGGTACAGACGCAGCGCAGTGAATCTCTTCACAAGCGCTGTGGATTGCAGATTTTTTCTGTGGATATGACGCCGCAGACCTGTTGACGAGCGTGTGTACAACGTGGCTCACGCTGTGGATTGTGCAGGTCAGTCGGCTTGTGGATAGCGCACGCGACGAGTCGTGCGCCGATTTGCGTGCCCTGACATCGCCGCCCACACTCACCGGTTACGGAACTCGTGTGGCCTGCGGGCGGTTCGCAGGTCGACGATGCCGGCGAACGACGGCGTTCCGAGACTTTGGCGACGCCGCATTCCTCGATCAAGGAGCGTTCCGCGGTCCCGTTTCGACTCGAGAGAGCACGCAGATGAAGAGCTTGCAGCGCACGGTCAGGAACCAGCAGGTGATCGTCGCACTCCGCCGGTGCATCACACCGCGGTGCGACAACCCCACCCCCAGCTTCTACTGCGACGACTGCTGGGAACAGCTGCAGCCGTCGAGCACGCCCGCGTAGCGAGAGCGCGTTTGCGGCGGGCGGCCCGCCGCAGCACGATGACGGCATGCGGATGCTGTACGTGCTGCGGCACGCCAAGTCCAGCTGGGACGACCCCACGCTGGCCGACCATGAGCGGCCGCTCGCGCCGCGCGGAACGCGTGCCGCACCGCTGATCGGCGATCACCTCCGGCGGGTCGGGATCGCTCCGCAGGTGGTCCTGTGCTCGTCGTCCCGGCGCACCCGGCAGACCCTCGACATGCTCGGTGATGTCGTCGCGCACGACGGCGAGGTCAGCATCGAGGACGACCTGTACCACGCGACGGCGGCGACGTTGCTCAGGCGGTTGCGCGTCGTGCCCGACGCCGCGTCCGACGTGCTCATGATCGGGCACAACCCGGCGCTGCAGCAGTTGGTGCTCATGCTCGCCGCGTCGGGTGGATCGCGCGCGCAGGTGGCGCGCAAGTTCCCGACCGCCGCGCTGGCCACGCTCCGCGCGGCGGTCGATCGCTGGGCGGACCTCGACGTCGGACGTGCCCGCCTCACCGGCTTCGTGCGACCCAAGGACCTCGGGACCGGCGTCTGAGCACGTGGTGTGACCCGGGGCCCGGCGGGTCACATCAGTAGCACCCCGGCGCCCTGCACGCGGTCGTGGGCGAGATCGGCGAGGGCCGTGTCGGCGCGGTCGAACGTGTACGGCGTCGTGGTCACCTGGATGCCGATGTCCGAGGCCGCCTGCAGGAACGCCCGTCCGTCGTCACGTGTGTTCGCTGTCGTGCTGATGATGCGTCGTTCCTGGAACAGGTGGCGCTGGTAGTTCAGCGGTGGGACATCGCTCAGGTGGATGCCGGCGATGACGAGGGTGCCGCCGCGGTCGAGTGCCTCGAGCGCCGGCGGGACCAGCGTGCCGACCGGCGCGAACAGCACAGCCGCGTCGAGGGGTTCGGGTGGGGCGGCGGCAGCGGCCTGCGCCGACGCGCAGCCGAGCGCCAGCGCGCGGTCGCGTGCATCGGCGTCGCGGGTCATGACATGCACGGTGGCACCCTCGTGCAGCGCGACCTGGGCCATCAGGTGTGCGCTGGCGCCGAAGCCGTAGATGCCGAGGCGGCGCCGGCCGGTCGCGCTGGAGCCGAGCGCGGTCTGCCGCAGCGCCCGGTAGCCGATGATGCCAGCACACAGCAGCGGGGCCGCATGTTCGTCGTCGAACGCGCCGGGCAACCGGTACGCGTACGCGGCCGGCACCACACACCGCTCGGCGAAACCGCCGTCGGCGTCCCAGCCCGTGAACGTCGGGCGCACGCACAGGTTCTCGGCACCGTTGGCGCAGAAGCGGCAGGTGCCGCACGTCGACCGCAGCCAGGGAACCCCGACACGGTCGCCGACCGCCGGTGTGTCGACTCCGTCGCCGACGGCGTCCACCCGCCCGACGACCTCGTGGCCGGGCACGACGCCCGCACGGCGGGGCGGCAGGTCGCCTTCGGCCAGGTGCAGGTCGGTGCGGCACACGCCGCACGCGGACACGCTGAGACGGATCTCACCGTCGGCGGGGTCGGGGATCCCACGCTCGACCAGGCGCAGGGGCCGGTCGTCGATCGGCGCGGGCCGCTCGACGATCCACGCTCGCATGGTGTCGCGCATCGCGCCTCCGGTCAATCGATCCAGTAGCGACGCTTCGGTGGCCCGTCCGCGGTCGTGACGGCCGAATTCGAGGACTCCGCCGAGGAGCGTGTTGGGAACCAACCAGCGGGAACCCGCTCGCCCCGCCGACTGGCTGCGCGCAGGGCCAGGTGCTCGCGCCACGGCATGCCGACCGTTGCCGCCGTCGTCCGCCTCCATGCGCCCCAGCCAGACCGCGCTGTTGGTGCACATACCGTAGCTCATCGACCTGTCGACACCCGGCGACGGCGCGGTGGTCGATCGATCTGCCTTGCGCACGAGGGTCCGGAGGTCGATCTCGGTGGCCCGCGGGTCACCTGGTACTCGCGCGGGTCACCGTCGCCGGGCGACGGTGCCCCCGATCATCCCCGCGAGCGCGCTCATCGCCAGCCCGAGCCCGTTGGGCACGGCCAGTGTCACTGCGGCGACCGTCGCGCCCACTGCAGCCGCGACGACGGTCGACCGGTCACGCAACTGGCCGACGAGCAGCGCCACCAGCGCCGCAGGCACGGCGAACGACAGGTCGGTGTCGCTCGGGACGATCGAGCCGAGGAGCGCGCCGACCAGAACCATTGCGGTGTAGACCGCGCCGATCAGTGTGCCCTGCGCCAGCCAGAACGCGCGGAACCAGGCTGGGTCGCGTTCGTTGCGGGCGGCGGCGAGCGTGAACGTCTCGTCGACGATCATCCACGGGCCGAGCCACCGGAACCACGTCGGCTGGTCACGGAAGCGGTGCGCCAGTGCCGCCCCGTACACTGCGTACCGCGCGTTGATCACCATCGCGACGCTCGTGGCGACCAACGCGGTCCCGCCTGCGTCGAGGACCGAGACGGCTGCGAGGTGAGCCGAGCCGGCATACAGCGCCGGCGCCATGACCACGGCCAATGCAGCGGGCACGACCGATGCATCGATCGCGACGCCGAGCACCACGGCGAACGGGATGACGGCCGCCGCGACCGGCGCCATGGTGCGCAGACCGGCCCGCGCGCCGGCACGGACGGGCGTCGGCGATCGTGGGCGCCGGCGGGCGACGCGCCCGCCCGCGACCGTTGTGCAGTCGTCCAGTGCGACGGCCATCGTCGGATCCTCGTCATGTTGGCGACGTGCCCGCCCGCTCACGGTGGCGGAACGGTGACAGAACGCTAGGGCCGGAGTCGGCCCGCCGGATCGGGGGCGTCTGCCCACATCGGCGTGTCGAACCGCCCATGTCGTCGGGGGTCGTCGCGACCCACGGTGGACGCGCGCGTTGCCTCAGCTGGGCGCAGCACCACCGGATCCCGTGTCCCTCGGCGTTGCCGGGGTCGTGCGCGGCAGTCCGAGCAGCGCCTCAAGCATCTCGTCGATCAGTTCGTCGGGCGGCGGCCACCCGAACCGCGGTCTGGCGTGGCGGAGGCCGGCGATGCCGTGCAGGGCGGCCCAGGTGTGCACCGCCATCCGCGTCGGGTCGCCCGGTCGTACGGCGCCGTGCTGTTGTGCGGCGGAGATGCCATCG